>NZ_JAVRBM010000126.1:0-17370 GCF_034531255.1 Nostoc sp. ChiQUE01b
CACTCAGCACTCAGCACTCAGCACTCAGCACTCAGCACTCAGCACTCAGCACTTTCAAGTCAGGAGTTAGGGGGCAGCTTTGCTGGAGGAAAACTAACCCCTAACTAGAGCTCCCTCCTCCCCTGCTTTTTCATTGCCCCCACGAAAATTTAGAATATATTTTACCAATTCATCACAGCATTAATGTCGAGCAATTCAGTGCAGATATCCGATTTTCTCCACCCCTATCAGTTTAGCTGTATTAAATTAAATTTCTGCTGGTAAAGGTTCCCAAACTTGCCCATACTTCTCTTTTAAAGTTTCCCAAGCTTCCACTTGTCCTGGTTCATATTCTCCTGGTTTACCCCATTGTAAAAAGAGGCTTAAAGCAGGCTCTTGTTTATCATCTAAAAACCGGATGGCATAAGTAGTAAAGTTACCTCTCTTCGCTTCACCTGTTTCAAATTTCACTTGAATGATTTTATCCATATTCAAGTGAAACTCAAAGCCTTCAGTATGCATATTCGCATACTTACCTTTAGGCAATTCTGCATAAAATAACTTTTCTACTTTGCCTCGTGCTTCTAATACAGCGGCGCTGCTAGTAACAATTAAACGCAAAGTTCCCAAAGTCTCACAAGCTGCTAAAAATTCTTTCAAAGTAGTACTCATAAATTGTTATCCTTTGTTATTTGTCCTTTGTCATTTGTCCTTCGTCCTTCGTCATTGATTAGTTTTTTACTAATGACCAATGACTAATGACCAATGACTATTTTTCGTATTGTTCATAAGCAGCGACAATACGCTGAACTAGAGGATGGCGCACAACATCTCTTTGGGAAAATTCGCAAAAGGCAATGCCTTCAACGTGTTTTAAAATTTGTAAAGCCACTCCTAAACCCGATTGTTGGTGAAGTGGCAAATCAGTTTGTGTCATGTCGCCTGTAATCACCATCCGCGAACGGAAACCCAAACGAGTCAAAACCATTTTCATCTGAGCGGGTGTAGTATTTTGAGCTTCATCCACAATTACAAAGGCGTTATTGAGGGTGCGTCCCCGCATATAGGCGAGTGGTGCGACTTCAATCACACCGCGTTCCATTAAACTGGGTACTTTTTCTGGGTCGATGAATTCATAAATAGCATCGTAAAGTGGGCGAAGATAGGGATTAACTTTCTGCTGTAAATCTCCAGGTAAAAAGCCGAGTTTTTCGCCGGCTTCGACGGCAGGGCGAGTTAAGATTAGCTTTTCAAACTGATTAGCAAGGAGTGCTTGCACGGCGACAATAACAGCAAGATAAGTTTTACCAGTACCAGCAGGGCCAATTCCAAAGGTGAGATCGCGTCTACGGAGTGCGTCGATATATTGGCGCTGGCGGAAGGTTTTGGCACGGACTTCTTCACCTCGGCGACTTTTGGCGAGGACATCTCGCTGTAAATCTTGGAGTTCCCCTTGCCGATCGCTATCTATGGCTTGACGGGCTGTTAAAATATCGGCACTGGAAATAGTATTGCCTTTAATCCAGAGGTCTTCAAGCGATCGCACTAATCGAGAAGCCAGATCGATTTGCCCTTCAGTACCAGAAATCACTAATTCCTGTCCGCGTAGCACTAAAGCGGCTCCTGTTTGCCGAGATAGGATTTTGAGATTTTCTTCTCCATCTCCGCCAAGAGCGATCGCACTGGGAATATTCGGCAGCTGAATTGTTAAAGCACCTGCCATAGTATTTCTTAATTGGTGAGGATCTGTATTTGACAAAGGTTAATTTTTTCTCACTAACGGCGAAATTATGCTTTTATTATTTACCTAGCCCCTTCGGGGCAGGGAGTAGGGAGTAGGGAGTAGGGAGTAGGGAAGAAAACCTGTCTTGATGGTAATGGTTACAAGCCCCTCCCTTTTTGGGAGGATAGAAGAAAAAAGACTTGTGTCCAGAGTACGTAGTACGACGCACAAAGCGTCCTTATTCAATCCCCTGGCTTTTAAGCCAGGAGTATCCCTACTCCCTACTCCCTCTTGAAATTTGGAAAAATCTTTGCAACAAATGAATCGTCGTAGGGGCATAAAGCTGTACACTCCTACTGGTGAAGAGTTCAAAAAAAGATTTAAAAATCTTTTTGCTACTTTCCATCTTGATAAAAATTCTGAGCGGAGGTAACAACAACCGCTCAGATTTGCTCTTTAGTTTCAATCTAGCGGAGGCGTGGTTTAACAATGGGTTTAGGCCCATCATTTGCACGCGGTTCTCTCTTAGTCGGCGGTGGCGATCGCTCTTCTGTGTCTTCATCAAAAGACATACCTTCGCGGCCCGGAGTGGTGCTGCCGTAGATATCCAGGTATGTTGATTGCCCAGCTGCGGCTGCGGCTGCGGCAATTACTGTACGAATCGCCTGAATATTGCGTCCCCCTCGACCAAATACTTTTCCTTTATCTGTGCTTTCAAAGGCGATGCGAACCCAAACCCGGTTCAGGGCCTGAGAAATTTCACAATCGACGCTTAATGTCTCTGGAGATTCCAAAAACGGCTGCACCAAAAACCGAACCAGCTCAACATAGTTGGGGCTAGCTGTTGGGAGTTTTGTTCCGAAATTATGATGCGGCTGTTGCACTGACCTGCTCAAAAACATTAGCTTTTACTAGAATGCGACGAACGGTGTCAGTGGGTTGAGCGCCTTGTTGTAGTCGCTTGACGATAGCGGGAACGTCTAGTCGCACTTCATCAGTTCTGGGATTATAAAATCCTAACTCTTCTAAGGGACGACCATCGCGGCGAGCGAGGTTGTTAATGGCGATAATGCGGTAACTTGCTTCCCGCTTTTTACCGAATCGTTTCAAGCGCAGTTTGATCATGGTTGAAGAATCATTCTCCTGTTGTTAGATATTAGTTAGCAACTAATTGGTGAGGAAGTAACTTAAATCTGGCTGGTGCCGAGAAATTGAGGGTTAGTTTCCTCTGCTGATAAATTCTGAGGTCGAAATGCTAATTTTAGCACTGCCTAGCATTTGCTGCTATTAGTCCTTTGTCATTTGTCCTTTGTCATTGGTTAATGACCAATGACTAATTACTAAAGATTGCCAAAGCCTTTTTTCTTTTTATCTTTGGGTTTTTTCTTTTTCGTGGCTGGGACACCATCATAACCTCGCCATCCGGGGGCTGGGGGACGATTACCAGCACCGGCAAAGGCGTTGCCCATGCCGCCACCGCCGAACATTCCCGGCATTCCAGGGAAGCTACCTTGACCCATTTGCTGCATGAGCGATCGCATTTTTTGGAAATCACCCACCAGTTTGCTGACATCTGACTCTCTATAGCCGGAGCCAGAAGCAATCCGCCGCCGCCGACTGGGAGAGCTGGCTAATAAATCGGGGTCGTGGCGTTCTTGGCGAGTCATGGAGTTAATCATCGCCTCACAACGCTTTAACTGGGTTTCTCCCTGCTTGAGTTGATCGTCTGAAAGCTTGTTCATCCCTGGAATCATCTTGATCAAGCCTCCCAAAGAACCCATGTTCTTCAGCATCCGCAACTGCTTGAGAAAGTCTGTAAAGTCAAACTTCGCTGAGAGAATTTTCTCCTGCATTTTCTCAGCGTCGGCTAAGTCAAACTCTTCCTGGGCTTTTTCTACCAGGGTCAATACATCGCCCATACCGAGAATCCGCGATGCCATGCGATCGGGATAAAACGGTTGCAGTGCCTCGACTTTTTCACCCACGCCCACAAACTTAATCGGCGCTCCCGAAATCTGCCGCACCGAAAGTGCAGCACCACCACGGCTATCACCATCTAATTTGGTGAGAATCGCTCCAGTAATGCCGATTTGTTCGTGGAAGGTGCGGGTAAGATTTGCGGCCTCTTGACCAGTCATCGCGTCCACCACCAACAGAGTTTCATGGGGTTGGACGGTTGCTTTGATGCGGGCTAATTCCGCCATCATATCTTCGTCAATTTGCAGGCGACCAGCAGTATCAATAATTACTGTATTTACACCTTCTGCTCTGGCGCGTTCTACACCTTGCCTTGCGATTTCTACGGGATCGGCGTCGCTTCCTAGTTCAAATACTGGTACGTCAATTTGCTTACCCAACGTTAGCAACTGATCGATCGCTGCTGGGCGATATACGTCTGTCGCCACCAACAAGCAGCTACGCTCTAATTTTCTCAGATGTAAGGCTAACTTAGCCGTAGCTGTGGTTTTACCAGTACCTTGCAACCCAGCCATCAGAATAATAGTCGGCTGTTCTTGGGCTTCTGCGATGGGAACATTTTCTTCTCCCATCACCTGCACCAGTTCATCATGAACAATTTTGATGAACTGTTGGTCAGGTCGCACGCCGGTAATCACCTCGGCTCCCTGCGCTTTGGCTTCGACTTCACTAATAAAATCTTTTACTACCTGGAGATTGACATCTGCTTCCAACAGGGCGCGGCGCACTTCGCGCAATGCATCTTGAATGTTGGATTGAGAAATTTTGTCCTGTCCCCGCAGTTTTTTCCAGGCTGATTCTAAACGGTCAGATAGAGCATCAAACATAATGTAATTACAGGTAGTTCGCCAATAGAGAATTTTAAACCGCCGATGAATGCGATTTGGAATTTCCGCTAAAGTTTAAACGTGCTATTTACCAGCTTAGTATTTTTCACCGCGACTGTAGCAACCAGATACTTACCTTTATTGGGCATGGGGCATTGGGCATACAGGGCGAACGCATCTAAATATAGTACATAATTACTATATTTAGATGCGTTCGCCCTGGTGCGTTTACCCTGCTGAACCTGATTTATTCCTATTTTTTTTAATTTTTCACCTATCAATCCTGATTTTTTGTTCTTTGAGTAATTGTATACCTAATTTTATACAAAATATTTGCCTGATTTTTTCCTCTTGCATTCTAGTTGAATTTTGATAATTATAGTTAGTGTAAAGATAAAAAATTGATTTTAGATTTTAATCAACTTACTTAGAAAGCGCAATTAAACAATTAGCAATAATTTAATTTGGCACAGTGACAAATAAAAAGTCACTGTACGCCGGGATACGCGCAAGTGCGATTCGTTCTGGAGAAACCCAGTTTTCTGGGGGGATTCCAGGCTTTAGTAGAGTAACCCTTCTGGGCTGAGTCCGCACTTTAATCCTCTACTGATGACAACTTGATATCCATGTAAGTGAGGCGAGAACTGAGAAACAAATTAAAAGTTAAAAGCCTTACTGGGCAAGAGTTCCAGAATGTGTTTTTTAATAATCTATATGACGAGCTTGAAGAAGAGAGTAATGTTGGCTGGCTTCTTCACTTGTCAAAATTGTCTTGATATGAGCAACAGATTGGAGGAGTTATGGTGATTAGTATTGCACAAAACGCAACAAGATTTCCAACCGTTGATATTAGTTCGTCGCCAAAGATCGACAGTTTGACGCGGCTAAAGTATTGGTCACATTTTCTTTACCGTTACTACTTTGTGGGTCGCACGCAACATGGTCCTTATGGACCGCCTTGGTGTGCTGATAAAACGCGGAGAATTGAAGATAGCATCAAGGCGCAGTCTATGCCTTACGGGGACGCACCGACGCTGCCAGTTCCTGAACTGACGATTGATGATATCTCTGCGGAAGAATTTCACGAAGTGTATCTCAAACCTAATACTCCAGTAGTCTTCCGCGGAATGGCAAAACACTGGAAAGCCATACAGACTTGGACACCCGAGTTTTTTGCTTCAAACTATGGTAACGAACTAGTCTCCACACGTGTTCGCGCTAACGAACTCAACGAAGAAGCGTACCGTTATGTAGACATACCATTGTCCGAGGTAGTGGAGAATATCAAAAGCGGTGGAACATATTATCCTGGGCACACTGAGGATCTGTTCAACAGAAATCCGTCGCTTCGCAATGCTCTCGATCTCGAAACGCTTGGGAAATATCTGAGTACTCGAGATAAGCGGATCATGTCAACTCAGCTCTTTCTGTCCGGAGGAGGGGTACGCTCCGGGTGGCATGCCACAGGAGGTCCAAACCTTTTTACAATGGTATATGGGCGCAAGGAGTGGACGTTGGTTCATCCTCAGCATTCCATGTGGATGCATCCAATCACGCGCAAAGATATGTTTTATACTGCCACCATGCTTGATTGGAAGAAGAGCAATGACGCAATTGAGGCAGATGGCTATCCTTTATATCGTTATATACCTAAATTCACTGTTACGCTGGAGCCTGGTGATGTGCTTTTTTCTCCTCACTGGTGGTGGCACTGCGTGAATACCCCTGAGCCATCCATTGGGATTGCCTCCCGAGCTATCAACAAGCTAGTCATGGGACATGATTTGTTCTCACTCATGTGGATCACCTCAAGTCGATTCCGCAAAACTGTTTTAACGTGCCTCAAGGATGGATGGGGTTCAGATGCAGCAAGTGGTGCAAAACTTGCCTTTGAGTTCGATCAACAAGAATTTATTAGAAGAGTTTCTGTGTAAACATTTATCAATTGGTCATTAGTTATAAGTCATTAGTTATTTTACTAATGACCAGTGGATAGCAACTCTCAATCATTAGTTGAGAATAAGATCAATAATTGATCATAGATGAGAGTTTAAGATAATCTTAGTTTTGTCAATTAGCAATTATGCTGAAAAATTGAAAAACATAGATATTAAGTTAACTATAGGACTCCGATTTGATTTTTGAAAAAATACTGAGACTGAAAAGTCCGTTTTATCAGAGTTTTATCTGAAATCTTGTTCAGAAATCAGATATGAGTCCTATATTGTATTAAATTTTTAGACAAGGCTTTATGCTAACGCTGTGCAAAGCCAGATGTGGAGTGCTTTACAAATTTCCGGATAAGTCTTGTGTGTACATCGTAGGACAGATAGCAGAGAGAATTTTGAGGAGGGAACCATGAACCCAATTAGTTACTGGTATTCGTTATGTGTTGTTGTCCTGTTTTTAAAGATGTTTGCACTTTCAGCCTATCAAGGATTTTATCGTCTCACCAGGCGTGTCTTTGTGAATCCAGAAGATGCCCAAGTCTTTAAAAAATCAGCCGATGAAGAAGAACTACCACAAGTTCGGCGAGCAGCCAAAGCTTGGCTTAACGACTTGGAGAATATTCCTATCTTTTTGGGTCTTGGGACAGCTTATATTTTAATCGGTGCTTCCCCAAAAGCAGCAACTTGGCTGTTTCCCATTTTCACAATTGCACGCATCTTGCATACATTAACCTATCTTCTCGGTTTACAGCCTTGGCGAACTGTTGCTTATGGAGTCGGAATCCTCTGTCTGTTTGTTATGAGCTGGAACATAGGCTTAGTCTTGTTGGGATTAGCCTAATCTATATGTTAGTTCGGAGTTCAGAGTTTGTAGTTGGTAGTTAATTTGCCTCTACCGATTCCCTTGTGCTAAAAAATAAATTTAACTAGCTAGCTAGAAGCAATAAATTAAATGGCAGCGTTTTTAGCCCTTAATTATTACTAATTTAGTAGTTAGTAAAATCTAATTTTATAAGGACATTAAAGCACAAAAAAGCAGTCCAAACAGGAGATTTAGACGTTAATTAAGTTGCTTTTAATATTTACAAACCATAAAGAAGTAGAACAGTTAATTTTTAATACATTATCATGAGGTGAAAGTATTTAAACATGGAAAAAAATAACTCGGTTAACATGCAATTGCTGGACAAAAACAAACCAATCCATAGAATTGCCTATAATGAAGCCTATCAGTTTTGGCAAGCTGAATGGAATATCGCTATTGAAGAAATGGGCTTAGAAGGCTTATCAGTAAAAATTTCCGACAAATTCATTGCTGCTGACGAAATACTTGTTTTACGACAAGGAACCGAGATTGTTGCTCTGGCATTGATTAACTATTTAAATTTTAACATTCATGCCTATAAAGACCTTTCCTATTTTAAGGTTATGACCGAGGAATCGAAGGCTTTTATCTTTAACAATGGATATAGCAAAATTATGACTTCCACCTATAACATTGTTGGTAAGCAGTATCGACGGGTTAAAGTAGGAAACACAATTCTGGCTATTGCTTTACCTGGTGCAGCCTTAAAAATATTCGAGTACCAACCAGAATTGGATTTGTGTCTAGGAATGCCTTTAATTCCCTCTGCCAATCAGCGTACCTTATCTCGACTTGGTATGACCAATCTCCCGGGAGGATTAATTACAATTCATAATGTTCAAGCCCAGTTTATGTATGTTAACCAAGGAAAGGTGAATCTTGGGAAGTACGATGTAGGTGTTAGTTCTTTGTTTGCTAATAACCTGATAGCTGCATAATTTATTTGTAGTTATCAGGTTTTCAAAAAATACTACTACTTTTTATCTCCCCCGACCTAAACAGTGCTGTTTGATTGATTATCTTTCCTTCTAAAATCTTCCACAAGTCGCAGATGTTCAATCAGATTTGCACCCATGATCTTTTATCCTTTCAACACGTGCTATTTTACCTATTTTAGGGAATGAAAGAGCCCTGCCGACCTACTAAGGGGGAAGTAGCATTGCACTATTAAATGAAATTGGGATTAATGGGCATTGGGTAAGGGAAAATGACGAGTAACTAATAACAGATTTGCTAAATAACAATGACACTATCTATGACTTCACCAGATTATTTTCTCAATCGTAGTTTGCCTCTGTTAACTTCCGAAGGTGTGGAACATTTAGCTAAGAAAAAGGTTGTTGTGGCCGGATGTGGCGGTATTGGGGGTGGGATGGGTTTAACCATGTGTCGCTTGGGAGTTGGAGCTTTTCATTTAGCTGATCCTGCGGATTTCGATCCCCCTGATATGAATCGGCAATGGGGGGCGATTGGCTCAACTATGGGCAGAAATAAAGCGGAGGTTTATCGAGAATTAATTTTAGATATTAATCCTGATGCTCAAGTGAAGATTTTTAATCAAGGGCTTACTCAAGATAATCAGGATGAATTTCTCCAAGGTGCGGATATTCTGGTGGATTGTTTAGATGCAACAGTTCCCTATGAACTTCGAGAAACCATGCACCAAAAAGCCCGCAAGTTAGGAATATTTAGCGTAGTTGCCCCGATTTTGGGATTTGGTTGTTTTGCTCTGTGTTCTTCACCTGAAGGTATGGGTATGGAATTCTGGACTCGGACTTTTCGCAATGCTAAACAGTCCACTGCTCTTCCTGAGATTTTCAAAGAGTGGTTTGTACCGGAACAACTTGATGTTATAGGCAAGAGTTTGCAAATCGGGAAAGTTCCCACAGTTGGGGTAGGGCCAGTAATTGGTACCGCTTTACTGGCAACAGAGTGTATTGCCTACCTCCTAGACGGAATTATACCGGGATCGAGAAAGCCTATTGTTTTACCAAAAGCGATGTTTTTTGATCTATTTCGGATGAATTATCAAATTGTTGATATCAGTGAAATTCGTAGTCAGTTTGAAGGAGAGGCGGCATGAGCATTGCTGAAAGAATGCAAGTACTACAGTTAACAGGACATAATTTAGATATTATTCCGGGTAAGCATATTGAGCTTGATCTTCAAACTGATAGTCTGATGCACCAATCTTTATCTGAGTGGAGTGAAAAAGAATTTGCTGATTCTGCTAGTCCTGAACAAATATTTAGCCAAAATTTTGGATTTCCCTATGTTATTGCTGTTTCCCAAGGGAGGTTGGCTGAAGCTATTTTAAGCCATGCAATTATCCGTAATGGTCATTATATTCCGGGGAGTGCTTTATTTCCTACTACGAGAATTCATCAAGAACGTAATGGTGGTACATCTGTGGAGGTGATGTGTGCTGAGTCTATAGACATAAATAGCTCATATTCTTTTAAAGGGAATATAGATATTAATGCTCTGGAACGGGGGATTAATACTTATCATCCTGCTTGGATTCCCTATATTTGCATTGAACCTTGTAACAATGCTGTGGGGGGACATCCCATGTCTTTAGAGAATATGCGCTCGTTGGCTGATTTGGCTCGTCATTATCAGATTCCGATATATTTGGATGCTTGTCGAATTGTTGATAATGCTTTGATGATTCAAGAGCGAGAGGAGGGTTATCAAAATACTTCAGTAGATGAAATTATCCGTGAATTTTGCTCCTATGCCGATGGTTGTACAATGAGTGCAACTAAAGATTTTCCTACTCCTATTGGCGGTTTTCTAGCGGTGCGAGATCCCAAGCTATTTTATCGTTGTCTGGATTACTTGATACTTTTTGGTGCTGGTTTAAGTCGCAATGGTCAACAAATTCTTGCTCATTCTATAACTGACATGGATCGGGTTTCTTTCTTGGTTCGCCAAAGAATCAATCTAGTCAAAAAACTGCACCAAGCTCTGGGAAATTACCCAAATTTGGTTCAACCAGCTGGAGGACATGGGGTATTTCTGAATATCAATGCCGAATATTTGGCAATTCCTGATTCTCATCAACCAGCCCAAGCTTTCCTTTACCAATTGTTTAGGGATTATGGGATTCGCGGTTCTCTAAATCATAGTTCTCCAACTCAGATTGCTAATAATATCAGTTTGGTTCGTTTCGCTGTACCGATTTTAGGACTAGAAGAAGAGGCGATCACCCAAGTTGCTGATGGTATTTCCAGTCTTTTTACAGCAAAAAATAACATTCAAGGGCTAAAGATTGTGGAAAAGGGGCCTGGTTTGACAGGATTTCTCAGAGCCAAGTATCGACCCATAGATCGAGTTAGCAGTAATTAGTAATAAATTGTTTTTAAATATGACCGATCTCTATTTCTGGCCGACACCTAATGGTTATAAAACCCTGATTTTTCTTGAAGAAAGTGGGCTGTCATACCAAATTAAACCAATTAATATTCTGCGAGGAGATCAATTTCAACCAGATTTTTTGGCGATCGCACCCAATAACCGTATTCCTGCAATTGTCGATCATGCTCCTGCGGAGGGAAATAGCCCTTTTGCATTATTTGAATCGGGCAGTATTTTAATCTATCTCGCCGAGAAAACTGGTCAATTTTTATCATCAGATTTACGCACTCGCCACCAAACCATTCAATGGCTAATGTGGCAGATGGGCGGGGTTGGTCCGATGATGGGGCAGGCAAATCATTTTATTCAGTACGCTCCAGAAGACATTCCCTATGGCAAAAAACGCTACGGGGACGAAGTGAAACGGTTGTTCGGGGTGATGGAAAAACAATTGAGCGATCAAGACTATCTTACAGGCAATTACTCGATTGCTGATATGGCTTGCTATCCCTGGATCAAATTTTCCGACTTGATCAACATTCAGCTTTCCGATTTTCCGAGAGTTGCAGAGTGGGTAGCCCGGATTACTGAACGTCCAGCTGTAAAACGAGCATACGAAGTGGGTGAACCCATCAAAGGTGAACAACAGATGGATGACGAAGCACGTCGCTTACTATTTGGTGTAAATCCCCAGAAGACTTGAGAAGTTTATCAGGAGTTAATGGAAAGCGATTGCGGTTGTCGGGGCTTTAACAAGATACGGATTGAGTGCTAGCTAATACATACAGAGTTTGATAGTAACACTAGGAGAAAGATGCTATGACGACATTAGAAAATATACAGATATATCAAAACGAATACCAGAGAAGATGCGAGCCAGCGCGCAAGGAGTTTGCGTCGAGAAAGGTTGTAAAGGAGATATTCACAGAAGGAGTCGAGCCTAAGCTTCTCAAACTCTTCATGATTCATTGGAGTGCCCTGAGTGCAGGCCTTACCGAACCAATCCCCGCTTATTTAAAGCGTGCAGGTGAGCGCTGTGAAGAGGAAGGGTTGAAGGAGATGGCAGAGTTTTTCTATCAGCACGAAGAAGAAGAAGAAGGTCATGATAACTGGGCAACAGAAGATGTCAAAAAGCTCGTTGACACTTGGAATCTAGAAGAGCCTAACTTTCACATTGATTCAAAAGAGTTGCTTAATCACAAAATGAGTCCTGCTGTCAAACGCTATCACCAGTTACATGAGCGTGTCATCGAAGGCGATTCTCCATGTGCTGAATTAGCAATTGATGTGGAGATCGAATTGATCTCGACGACGTATGGCCCTCTCCTTTTGAAAAGCTGGGTTGAGTCGATGGGGCAAAATTCGTTACCAAGTATCAGCTTTCTCCATGAACATGTGCGTGCTGATGTTGGTCATACCGAAACGAACTTTGAAGTTGTCCACAAGCTTCTTGCTCAACATCCTGAGTATACGGATACTCTTGTGGAAACAGCGGGTGATGCTCTCAATTCATACGCAGACTTTCTTGATGATGCGATGAACTATGCCAAAAAAATGTACGCTCTCGTTTCTAAGGCGAGTGTGTAGGAAGCGTCTCTAATATTCGCACTTGGACTAAGGCTCAGTTTATGTTACTCCCTTCCTGCGAGCAGAATACCTATTGTATTTCCTTACAAAAGAATAGGTTCAGCCATCTGGTAGTAGGTAATCTTAGACCAGGAAGGGAGTATAAAAGTACAAGGAATTCATATATGACCAAGACATGTAAAAGATGCTTGCTGACCACACGAGTCTCAGGAGTAAACTTCGATAACGATGGAGTATGTAACCTGTGCAGAGAGTGGGAGATGCAAACAGAAGATAGACAGAAGCAAGAAAGTGAGCGTGCCGCACAACGACGCGATCTAGAAGAAACATTACGAAATCCCTCAAGACAGAGCGAATACGATTGCATCTTGTCGTTTAGCGGGGGTAAAGATAGCTGCTATTTGTTATATAAACTTGTCAAGGAATACAATCTGCGGGTTCTGGCCTACACAAGCGATTTCGATATTCCACCGAATACCTGGGATAATATACGCCGTACGGTGGGGCACCTAAATGTCGATCATTACGTGCAGACTCCCTCAAAAGAGCTATATAAGCGATTCATTCGCTATCTTTTGTGCAACCAAAGTAGACGTGGCGCTGTACATACAGTTTGCTATTTTTGGTTAGACATTAGAGAGGGGGACATTCTTAGTTTGGCTATGGAAAAGAACATCCCGCTAATTGTGACAGGGTATTCTCCAGGTCAACCCGACCCAGAGCGTATGCTTTATGAAATGCCTCAAGAACGAATATCGCAGGAAGACTGGATTCCTCACGAATTATTTGAGAAGGGTTTGTTTGACGATTCTGAGCAGTCTTTATTCTGGAATCCGCATCGCTATGGTCACGATGCAAAGTTCCCGCGCATTATCGCACCTTTTCATGTTTGGGACTACAACCAAGAAGAGGTGATGGAACGCGTTGTGGAATTGGGTTTGGCCAAGAATCGTTGGTATGTGAATCCCGTTTTGAGCAACTTTACTTTGAATTGGCTCTTCATATATTCCGACCTCAAAAACCTGGGCTATAACCCTTATAAGCCGGAGTTTTCCAAGTTGATTCGTGAAGGAAAAGCCCGACGCTCAGTCTGGCGAGTACTCTTTTTTCTCATGGATTTTATGACACAAAACAAAGTCCTCTTGGGTCGGCATATTGAGCGCTCACTACAATGGTTGGACTTGCAACCTGATGAGCTTCGCATACAAGATAACGAAACTGGTTGTGTTGCAAAAATTGATGGATGGTAGTAAAAGGAGAACCTGATGACAGCGAAGCTTCTTAGTTTAATGGCAACGATTCCGCTCATTGTAGCTGGTGTAGTGACAGGCACTAGCATTGCCAATGCAGCAACAGTCGGCAGCAGGATTGATTTTTCTGGGTATGCCTTTGGCAGTCTAACTCAGATGGAGTATATTGACTCTTCCCTTTTGCCTCTGGTATCTAGTCCTAATGTAGATGGCAGTTTTCAAGTTCTGGATGCTACCGGCTCTTTTGCGTCGGCCCTTACGGACTCTCGGTCAATTGGGACAATCCGCGATTTCAACGCGGCAGGCTTACCGGGAATAATTGCTCAAGCAGGTCCAGTTCTGAACGGCTCGGATAACCCGAATTTTTATGTGCCGAACTTTCTTCGCCTTAATGTTCCTGGCTTGGTCAACTTCACGTTTCAGTTAGAAACTGCCAATCGAACTGTTACCATCGATCCTAACTCTCCCGATCCCTCCGATCCTTTTGTTACCAGTATTTCGGCCTCCTTGACAGGTACATTAACTGACCTGATAACTAATGAAGTTCAAGCAGCAGTAGGAACTTTTGTACCCCACTTTCCTCCAGGTATCAACTTAAGTCAATTCACTCCCAACAACTTCTTTGGCCCAGCCAGTTACGATGGCTCACTGCAAGTTGTATCTAAGCCTACACCCCAAGTTGTACCTGAGCCTACAGCCAATGCAGGCTTGGCTCTGTTTGGTGTTTTTGCTGTAGGCTATAAGCTTAACAAGCGCAAGAAGCTATCCTTAGTAAAGCTCTCAAGCTCGAAAAACTAGGACATCTAGCTTCTAACGGGACTTAAACAATCATTCTAACCTCATCGCTTACAGGTAAAGGCTACGGTTTGTTTGTCAATAAGTAATCGTACTTAAAATATTGCCAGAAACCGGGATAGGAAAGACAATTTTGAGGCAGGCGATCGCGTAATATTTAAATGCATCATTGAAAAAGAGGCAAGGGAGCACGAGGTTGCTCTTGCAGGGGGAACTGCTCCTTTGTCCCCTGCCTCCTGTTAATTTTGGCGCTGAAAACTCAGTCCTGATACCGTTTCACAAAAACCTTGATACAAATACAGACCTGTAGAGACGCGAAATTTCGCGTCTCTACAAGATTCATCTGTATCGCTATTAACGTGAAATGGTATGACATAAGTTTTATATGTCATTTTTGTTTAATATTAAGTAAAATTACTAATTGACAAAAGTAACATAATCTAAACTGTCACGAATGTTCTAATCTATACTCTCAATGGAGAACCTGATGAAAGCAAAGCTTCTTAGTCCAATGGCAACGATTCCGCTCATTGTAGCTGGTGTAGTGACAGGCACTAGCATTGCCAATGCAGCAACAGTCGGAAGCAGAATTGACTTCTCTGGCTATGTCTTTGCCAGTTCTAATCAGTTTGATTATGTTGAATCTTCCGGTCTTTCTCTGTCTCCTAATCCTAATTTAGATGGCAGTTTCCAAGTTCTGGATGCTAGCAGTTCTTTTGCACCTGCGCTTACGTTCCCTTCACAATTTGGGATAATTCACGATATTCACGAAGGAATCGCATCTGGATTAATTACGCAATCAAGTCCGTTGTTTAATGGCTCGGATAACCCGGATTTTTATGTGCAAAACTTTCTGCGCCTGACGACTCCCGGCTTGGTTGACTTCAGGTTTCAGTTGGAAACAGTTAAGCGAGTTGCTGAAATCGATCCTAACTCCGATCCCTTAGATCCTTCGATCCTCAAAATCTCGTCTAGCCTTACGGGGACACTAACTGATTTGATAACTAATGAAGTTCAAGCCGCAGTAGGAAGTTTTGTTCCTAACATTCCTCCAGGACTCAAATTAAGTCAATTGACTCCCAACGACTTCCTTGGTCCGGTCCTTTACAATGGCTCACTGCAAGTTGTATCTAAGCCTACACCCCAAGTTGTACCTGAGCCTACAGCCAATGCAGGCTTGACTCTGTTTGGTGTTTTTGCTGTAGGCTATAGGCTTAACAAGCGCAAGAAGCTAACCCAGGCTCGAAAAGTTAGGACATCTAGCTTCTAACCGGACTTAAATAAACGATTTTTAAGCCAAAACTAAACCTAAGCTCTTTTTGTAAACAGCAAAAGCGATTATGTCACAGGATTTGTCTGATTTTGACCAGCTTGAACTAACTTTTGAAAATGAGACCCGCAGTGTCTTCCGAAAGGGTAAGGGACCTGCGGTGATTGTCATGCACGAGGTTCCAGGTCTTCACCCAGGTGTTATTCGCCTAGCCAACGCCTTCTGTGACGCTGGCTTGACGGTTTGGCTGCCTTCATTGTTTGGCAAGCCTGGCAAGGAGGTGAATGCCTTTAACATCACAGCATCTTTGGTTCACTGCTGTGTTGTGCATGAGTTTACTGTGCTAGCAACTAGCAAAAACAGTCCTGTGACATCTTGGTTACGATGTTTAGCCAGATACGCCCATACTGAATGCGGTGGTCCAGGCGTCGGCGTGATCGGGATGTGCATGACTGGAGGATTTGCCTTAGCCATGATGGTAGAAGAAGCTGTGTTGGTACCTGTAGTTTGCAATCCGTCGCTACCTTTTGCCCTAACACCAGATCGCAAACGGGATCTCGGTATCGATGAGAATACACTCGTCCAAGCGAAAGCAAGGAGTGCGACACAAGGTATCTGTGTGCTCGGTTTGCGATTCACCGCCGACATTTTCGTACCAACTGAGCGTTTTCATCGGCTCCACGAGGAGTTCGGCCCTAACTTTCAGGCTATCGAAATCGATTCGTCCTACGGCAATTGTCACGGAATAGATCGATTTGCACATTCGGTATTGGGCGTACATTACGTCGATGAACCGAATCATCCGACCGTAGTAGCCGAGTCTCAGACTGTCGCTTTCATTAGAGATCGCCTGATACAGGACGGTCGTGTTTTGGATTCAAAATCAAGTGGACACGACTAACCCAATTCTATATAAGTAGGGGTATAAGTATCATCAGAACATCAGAATAGAAAATTGGGATAAGCAGCATTACATGAATACTACAAAACTTTTTAGGTGCTAAAACTCTTGATTTCTCGTTAATCGGTTACTTGGGGAAGAGCTGGCGAAGCTGTCACCAAGTGCAAACTAAACAGTTTAGTTCAAGAAGGCGATAAAACTTGATTTAAGTAATTTTAGTTAAAAGTAATAAATAATACTAGAATTAACGGGAATGGCTTTGAGATTCAGAATCCTTAGATGCCTTATATGGAAAGCCACAGTAAGGACAAAAGCGAAATTTTAATGATGTAATTGGTTCATTACACTGAGCGCAACTATTACGTAAGCCATTTCCGCATAGAAAACAAAACTGCGATCGCGGCAATAACCATATCTCTTCAACGCCTGTGCCTGGAGTCCAACAGTGAGGGCAAAATTTCAGAACATCTGAAGGCGACTATTGGTACACTGCGGACAACAGCATCAAGGTACTCAGGTGGAATCTGCAATGCAATGGCTAACCCACGCTGACTTCTACTATTGAGCTTGGTAGTCATGCCTCGTTCAATCTTACCCAAGCTTTGAAGCCCGGATTTCTCACAAGCAGTAAAAAATCAATTTACATGACCTGATGTAAGGCATTTTTTTGATACATCATCAATCAAAATTTCGGCACGGAGATAGATTAAGTATAAAGCCGCAGTTATAAAGCTAAAATAGTTACTATCTTTTTGCTGTTACCCAAATCAAAATGCTCTGTTCATAAAATGCCCGCATTCCAAAACAAGACTTGAATCAACCCAAGTCAAAAGTATAGCAATCGTCAAGGTGGTTAGGACAAACAGTATAATCTATGAGTAAAGTAA
>NZ_JAVRBM010000127.1:0-16975 GCF_034531255.1 Nostoc sp. ChiQUE01b
GGAGTTTGGAGTTTGGAGTTTGGAGTTTGGAGTTTGGAGTTTGGAGTTTGGAGTTATGAATTTTTCACTCATAACTCCTCACTCCTAACTATTCACTTTTAACTTTTGTTTATTCTGCGGCAGTAGAAGTCAAGGACATTGTTTCCCACAACACCATGTGAGGTGTTGTTAATACAGGCTGGTGTAGAGCAATTAGCTGGGCTAGGGTGTTCTTTAATTGGGTACGGGGTACGATATCATCAACAAAACCATGCTGGAGCAAATCTTCAGCAGTTTGGAAATTTTCGGGTAGTTTTTCCCGCAGGGTTTGCTCAATCACTCGCCGACCAGCAAAACCAATGGTTGCCTTGGGTTCTGCCAAAATGATATCGCCCAACATTGCAAAACTAGCGGTAACGCCGCCCGTTGTCGGATTGGTCAATACTGGAATATATAATAATCGGGCGTCTTTATGGCGCTGTAAGGCTGCGGAGATTTTTGCCATCTGCATCAAAGAAAGCATACCTTCTTGCATCCTGGCGCCACCGGAGGTGCAGATGATAACTACAGGATAGCGTCGTTGAGTGGCTTGCTCAATCATCCGGGTGAGTCTTTCTCCCACGACCGAACCCATACTACCACCCATGAAGCGGAAGTCCATAACCCCAAGGGCAATGGGTAAACCATTGATTTGACCTAAACCAGTTCTAACCGCGTCTATTAAGCCAATTTTATCTTGTGTTTCCCGGAGGCGATCGCTGTAGGGTTTGCGATCGCGAAATTCTAGCGGGTCGGTTGGACGCAAATGCTCATCCAGAGGTTTCCAGGTATTGTGATCTATCAATTGACGGATGCGCTCATCACTGTCTACCCGATTGTGATGACTACATTCGACACAAACCATCTGATTGGCTTTCAGGTCTTTTGTATATGCCAACACGCCACACTTGGAACATTTATGCCACAAACCATCAGCAATTTCACGTTCTTGGCGTTCGAGGCTGGTAGATCCTGACTTCCTTCGATTTGCAAACCAATCAAATAGAGACTTTAAACCACGTGATTCTTCGTTGTTAGCCATTTTTTATTTTATTTTAAGTGGGTATGAGGTCAAAAACATATCAAACCGTATTGGGTTGTCCTTAGTCATGAGTCATTTTTCTTTATTAAGACTAATGGCTACATCGTCAAACTAAGCTTTTAAGCAATTCAGACCTTAATTTTCATCTTTGGTTGCCAGCTTAACGAAAATACTTATACCAATACAAGTCTCTTGCTGTTTTTTTCAGCAGACTTAATTATATGGACGTAGTGACAAAGCCATGAGAATACCAACCTCCAAATAAGATGCTCTCCCCCTCCCACCCAAATCAATTATTCGTATTGCTAGGTTCTGAACAATCAGCATCTGTTGTACTAGTTGCGCTTGCCAACGGTTAATCGTCGTTAAGAGGGTAATACAAGTCACAAGCTGAATATTATCAAAATGTGAAAGGTAGATGGGGTAATGTTGGTTACAGTCACAAGTTATAAATATTTCTTATGAAAAGGGATTGGGCAAAACAGTGCTGAGTGCTGAGTTAGGAGTTAAGAGTTATTCTCCCCCTGCTCCCCTGCTCCCCTGCTCCCTCTTCCCTGCTCCAATTCAAGAGGCTGGAAAAAATAACCGCAGGTAGCTAGACAAAATGGCTTCGCCGCTAAACAGGGTAATCACAGATCCTAAAGCCAGAAAAGGGCCAAAAGGTATCTTTTGTCCCAATTTTTGTCGCGATCGCTGCATAATCAAAACACCGATGCCAATTAATGCTCCCAACGCACAGGCAATAAAACTAGCCAAGAGCAAATATTTCCAGCCTAACCAGGCTCCCATCATCGCTGCTAACTTGGCATCACCTTCACCCATTGCAGTTTTCCTAAAGGCAATTGAACTCAATAGGGCGATCGCCTCAAACAGCCATAAGCCTAATACTGCACCAACTATAGCCATTATCAGCTGATTTACCAATGCCACAAAACTACCCTCTGGTAGAAAAGCAACTACCATTTGAAACAAAATTCCCACCACTAAACCCGACTGAGTAAGTGGATTGGGTAGGGTCATTGTATCTAAGTCGATGAGTGATAGCGCCAATAACCAACTGCAAAAAGCCCAATAGCCTATTGTTAAAGTCGAAACTTGAAATACCAAAAAAATTAGTAAAAAAATTATGCCCGTTACCCCTTCTACCACGGGATAACGGACAGAAATTTTGCTTTTGCAATATCGACACCGCCCTCTTAAGGAAATCCAGCCGAACACTGGTATATTGTCGTAAGCTTTTAGCTGGTTTAAGCATTTAGGACAACGAGAAGGCGGCCAAAGAATTGACAACCCAGCAGGTAGGCGATAAACAATAACATTGAGAAAACTACCAATAGATGCACCCAAAGCAAAGACCATTACACTCGCCGGGATGGCGAACAAAATGTCCATATAGTCCTTTGTCCTTTGTCCTTTGTCCTTTGTCCTTTGTCAATGACCAATGACCATTGTACAGACGCGATTAATCGCGTCTCTACTGACCAATGACCAATGACTAATACATGTGCGATTCAATTTGACTTAAGGGCACAAAACACTCTTGAGGTAAAAGAACTGGTTGGTTAGTAAAAATAACCTTACCTCGATGAGTCACACGATTAATTGCTACACCGGAAGGTTGCCCAGCTATTTCGGGATGAACTTCACAGTGAGTATAGTATATCTGCCCAGCGGCTCTGATTACGGCGGGATCAATCAGAGGCGATTGGTTTTTGGGGGCGGTAAAATTTGCTTGTCCTTGTCGTAATGCGTACACTATCGACTGTTATTTGATTGCTAGATTTCCCTTTAGTCTACCCGAAACTTATAGCAAAGATTGCCAAATTGCCCAAGCTGCTCTATAAAATTATTTTTGTTCCATAGCTTTGATGAGTGAGTCTCCTATAGCGCGGCAACCAAGGAGGTTTTTTCCTGGAGAAATTATATCCCCGGTGCGATCGCCCTGCTCTAAAACTTGCAATACGGCTTGTTCAATGCTATCTGCCGCTTCTGGTTGGTCTAAACCGTAGCGTAACATCATCGCCACACTCAAAACCTGTGCTAAAGGATTTGCCTTATCAAGTCCGGCAATATCTGGGGCGGAACCATGAACTGGTTCAAATACACCAGGCCCAGAAGCACCCAAACTAGCTGAGGGTAACATCCCAATACTACCTGTGAGCATGGCAGCAGCATCAGAGAGAATATCGCCAAACAAATTGCCTGTGACGATGGTATCGAACTGCTTGGGAGCGCGTACCAACTGCATAGCAGCATTATCTACATATAAATGAGAGAGTTCGATATCTGGATATTCTTGTGAAAGTTGGGTGATGCGATCGCGCCATAACTGAGATACTTCTAATACGTTTGCCTTATCTACCGAACAAAGTTTTCCACCGCGTTTTTTTGCCGCTTCAAAGGCCACCCGCCCAATACGTTCAATTTCCGATTCGGTGTAAACCATTGTATTTACACCGCGTTTCTCACCGGTTTCTGTAGCAAAAATTCCTTTAGGTTTACCGAAGTAAATCCCACCAGTGAGTTCGCGCACTACCATAATATCCACGCCTTCTACAATTTCGCGTTTCAAAGTCGAGGCGTCGATTAGCTGAGGCAAAATTTTCGCTGGGCGCAAATTGGCAAATAATCCCAAACCCGCACGTAGCCCTAACAAACCTGCTTCTGGACGTAAATTGGACGGTAAAGAATCCCACTTATAACCACCAATCGCAGCTAATAACACAGCATCACTATTACGGCAAGTCTCTAAAGTGGCAGATGGTAGAGGTTCACCTGTGGCATCAATTGCTGCACCACCGATGAGGGCTTCTTGGAATTCAAACTTCAGATCAAATTGCTTCCCTACGACTTTCAGCACATCTACCGCCACTGCCATAATTTCAGGGCCGATGCCATCGCCGGGGAGTAGAGTAATGCGGTAGTTCTGAGTCATAGCTGATTATTACTAGGTAAATGCTTGTAGATTAAATATCATACCCAGCAAAATGTACCGATGGAGTTTTTAATTTATTTGGGTGCGGCTCTAACGTAATCATTTGGTATTGGATGAAACCATTATTGGACTCCTATATCTTTAGTCGAGCGGATCGAAACGCTGCAAGATGAGAGCTATAAACACCACTGGCAAACCTATACCCATGCAAATGAGAGCTTGGGTAAATGTTAAAGGTGTGGTGTCAAACACTTGATTCATCATGCTCCACTGACTGAACAGACATTGTAAAATTACCACAGCCACAATTCCGATCGCAGGTGCATAAGCTACGGGTGTGCGTTTACCTTCGATTCTCACGACTAAAGATGGTAAAAACTGGGTAATGCTTAACAGGTAAAAGACTTCTGCTGCCACCAATCCATTAATCGCCATCGTGCGAGCTAAGGCTTCATTGCCTGTAGTTTGAAGTATCCATTGAAACACCCCAAAAATTACCACCCAATTGAAAACAGAAATCGCTAATATGCGCTTAAGTAAACTACCTGATAAAAGCTTTTCTCTGGGGTTGCGCGGTGGTTGCTGCATCACCTGTCCAGATTTTGGCTCAAAGGCGAGGGGAACAATCAACCCTACTGAACTGACCATATTCAACCAGAGAATTTGGATTGGTAAGATGGGAAGCACGGTGGCCAGGAGAATGGCAATCAAAATTGTCATAGATTCTCCCACGTTAATCGGTAGCAAGAAGGCGATCGCTTTTCGCAAGTTGCGGTAAACACCACGTCCTTCCTCCACAGCAGCTTCTATTGAGGCGAAATTATCGTCAGTTAGAAGCATATCCGCCGATTCTTTGGCAACCTCTGCTCCGGCTATGCCCATCGCTACACCAATATCCGCCTGTTTGAGAGCGGGAGCATCATTGACACCATCTCCAGTCATGGCAACAATTTCACCCTGAGACTGCAATGCTTTCACCAGATGCAATTTTTGTTCTGGAGCAACTCGTGCAAATACCATACCTTGTTCAGCCGCTTGGGCGAATTCATTTTCATCCATCTGAGCTAATTGCCGTCCGGTGAATACCTGTGCTTCAGTCGAGCAAATTCCCATTTGACGGGCGATCGCAGCTGCTGTGAGTGCATGATCCCCAGTGATCATCTTCACCTGAATCCCGGCAGATTGACAGGCTTTTACTGCGGCGATCGCTTCCTCACGAGGCGGATCAATTATGCCTTGAAGTCCTAAAAACACCAGTCCTCGATCGAGATCATTGCGATTTAAAGAGCGCTTAGTGGCAACTTCTTTGCTGGCAAAAGCTAGCACTCGTAACCCTTGATTTGCCATATCAGCAACTTCCTGTTCCACTGCGGCAGAATTGAGACGAGCAAGTTGTCCTTGAGCATCGAAAATGCGATCGCATCGTTGGAGAATTGCCTCTACAGAACCTTTGAGATAAATGACATTGAGCGATCGCTTTGCATCTAATTCATGCAAAGTCGCCATGTACTGAAATTGGGACTCAAAGGGAATGGTGTCTATTCTGGGTAATTCTTGTTCTAGATTCGCTTGTGTCAATTCCACTTTATTGGCAGCCGTAATCAATGCTCCCTCGGTTGGGGTTCCTACTAAGTTCCACTGTCCGTCTCGCCATTCGATGTGAGAATCATTGCAAAGCAATCCTGCTTCCAGGGATTCCCAAAGAGCAATATGTCCATCTGCATTGAAATCAACGGGCTGTTGATCCATTAGGATTTCACCATCTGGGGCATAACCAATACCGCTAATGGTGTAATGTTGCCCACCCGCATAAATCGCCTGAACCGTCATCTGATTCTCGGTCAATGTTCCAGTTTTGTCAGAGCAGATAACGGTGGTACTTCCCAAGGTTTCCACAGCAGGTAGCTTGCGAATAATCGCCTTACGTCGTGCCATCCGGGAAACTCCGATCGCCAACGTGACTGTAACAATCGCAGGTAATCCTTCTGGAATCGCGCTGACTACCAAAGCGACACTCGCTTTGAAAACATCAATCCAAGATTCGCCTTGTCCTAATCCGACTGCAAATGTCAGGGCAGCCAAACCTAAAATGACATACAACAAGCTTTTGCTAAACTTGTCAATATTTCGCGTTAGCGGTGTTTTCAAATTTGTGCTGCTTTCAATTAACTGCGAGATGCGACCGGTTTCGGTGGCATCTGCGATCGCTACTACAATCCCTTCTGCCTGTCCAAAAGTAACAAAACTTCCTGCATACACCATATTGCTGCGTTCCGCTAACGGTGTTTCCACAGCCAGCGATGCCCTTGCTTTCTCAACCGGAACGGATTCGCCTGTTAAAGCAGACTCGTCAACTTGCAACCCACGCACACTTAATAGGCGCAGATCGGCGGGCACTTTATCCCCAGATGCCAGCAGTACCAAATCACCAAGAACAAGTTCAGTCGAAGCCAAACGGGTTTTTTGACCATTGCGAATTACAGTTGCTTCGGTAGTGACGGCTTTAGATAGAGCAGCGATCGCACCTTCTGCTTTAGATTCTTGAATGTAGCCAATGATGACATTAATTAGGGTGACACCAAAAATTACTCCCGCATCTATCCAATCTCGCAGCAGCAGCGTCACCACTCCCGCCGTCAGCAAAATATATAGTAGTGGTTGATTAAATTGCTCTAAAAATCCTAGCCAAGGACTTTTTCCACTTTTACCAGTCAGTTGATTTGCACCCATCTGCTGGTGTCGTTTGGTAGCTTCTTTATGGCTCAAGCCTGCTTCGGGATGGCTACCTAACGTTTGTACAACCTTTTGTTCAGCCAGAGTATGCCATTCATAGTTGAGTAAATCTTGTGTTGTCTCAGAAAAAGTATTTGTAGCGATCGTATTTGCTGTCATCTCTGTCTCCAAAAACTAATTTGTAATTCGTAATTAAGATTCATCAGATTTATATGGATTTCTCTGTTTGAATCTGTACTTTTCTTTTTTCAAATTGGTGTGATTACGAGAATCTTTTGCTAAGTTCATAAATATGCCATTCCCGCACACCCCAATAACTGAGAATCGATTCTGCTTGCCAGATTTCATCTGTTGTTCCTTCTACCTTCACCAAAAATTTTTCTTGGCAGGTGGTTGGCTCACAGAGTCTAGGTTGCCTTTCGGGAGCAAACCAACCTTGAAATGCACCATAAACACTGCCAAAAATCGCACTCGCTCCACCCGCCAGCAGTGTACTCACCACAGATTCAACCGCTAATGCTGGCCCAAAACCAGGAATAATTAATACGCCAAGTCCGGCTGTTAGTGCCAGGAAGCCCCCGGCTGTTCCTCCTGTAATTGCGCCTGCTTTAGCACCTTCGATCGGAGTTATGGGATGTTTACCCGCATTAGCATCCTCATGCAACTTTTCGTCTTCAGAGTCTAAAGTGAACACAGAAATTTTCTGCATGGGAAAGTCAATCGCTCTGAGTTCATCAAGCACCTGTGTTGCAGTCTGACGGGTAGAAATGATACCGATTGCATTTTTAACTGGACTGAAATTCATCACAACATCTCCTATCAAAATCAGTAAGTTTAAAACGAAGCTTTATTAATCTCCAAATAGTAAAAACTATAGTTTTCTAGTGTGAGCATGAACCGTATTAGATAAAGAATTCGTTTTAAACCTCAGTTGGATTAGTTTCGTTTCTCTGCTTCTTTTCCAGGATTGCTGATGAATGTGAACGAAAAGTGAATAAATTGCTTATCCTACTTAATTTCACTTTTAAATCACATTTGTCCTTCAAGCTAAAAGACAACAAATGTGAATGAAGTAATTGATTATTGGATCTGGATATGAGCTTTAAGAAGATTTTGGTGGCAGTCGATGATTCACCTGCAACTGCAACAGTGTTTATAAAAGCGCTGGAGTTAGCCCAAAGAGATGCTGCTCAGTTAATGATTGGTTACAGCATTGAGCTGGCAGCTTCTAGTCAACTCACTGTGAACTTAGTAGACCTGAAAATAGAAACACAACAGGCACAAAGTTTACTCCAGTTGTACTATCAGAAAGCGAAAATACTAGGCATTATGGCAGAATCCAGTTATCAAACAGGAGATCCTGGGACTAATATCTGTGATTTAGCCCGGAGTTGGGGAGCAGATTTGATTGTGCTTGGTCGTAGAGGACTTAAAGGATTTGCCGAACTTTTAGCAGGAAGTGTGAGCAATCACGTCCTTCATCACGCTCCATGTTCCGTCCTGGTTGTTCAACGTCAGTAGTTCCTTCACAACTGTCTACCAACCGCCAGAATTTTGAAAAATTTTGCTGTTCAAATGTGAGTTTTGCACGAATGTATTCATTATGTCTGACAAGAAACAATCTAGTTTACTCGTAGTCCACCAAAGAAACTTTGTGGAGTTTATTTTATGGTAAAAAAATCAAGTTATTTTCGTCCCCTGCTCCCCCTGCTTTATCTGCCTGCCTTCACCCGTAATTTTTGGGTTGGTCGATTACTAGGACTAGAATACATGGGGTTGTTTTTAGCAGGAATAACTGTTTTAATGCTGGTTTTTTATCAACTCATACCCATGAAAATCTATACTGAAATCGAAATTCAGGCATCCGATAAGCAAGTATGGAACTTACTCACTGATTTTGCCAGTTTTCCACATTGGAATCTGTTTATTCGTCAAATTAGTGGTTCGCTGAGTGAAGGGGCACAGCTAACCGTTCATTTTCAGCCTCCGGGTACAGATATTATGATCTTTCGACCTACTGTGATTACGGTAGAACCTAATCGCAAATTGCGCTGGTTAGGGCACTTTTTGATACCAGGGTTATTTGACGGTGAACATAGCTTTATCATTGAACCGTTAGCAAGCGATGTCTACGACGGGCTACGCCTACGTGTCCGCTTCATTCAGCAAGCATCTTTCCAGGGCTTACTAGTACCTCTGCTGGCTCGTCGATTAAATATCGACGTTCGCCAAGGGTTTGAAGCCATGAACCAAACATTGAAAACCAAGGCAGAACGCATTCATCAAACTACAATTACTTCATTAAATGCACAAGTCTAGCCTGAATCCCAGATATGAATGATGAAGAATTTGACAAGGCATAGATTATAATTAATGCCTAAATAGTGTTAATCAGGGATTTGTTTATAAAATTGGGCGCAAATAAGATACAAAAATAAGCAAAGAAATTTCTAACTCGCTCCAAAGCCTTATTTATAAGGTTTTGCATCAGCCAGTGCTGTGTACCTTTCTTACATAAGAATGGTTTTTGTCACTTTGTAAACTGAAAATTTATTGTATAAAGAATAACTAGTTAAACAATCTATTAAAAGCTTAAAATAGCTGTATCAACTTCTGTATTAACAAATTATGGTTACAAATATATCGTTGATTCCAGGGAAAATATACAAAGTCACTACTACTGAAGGTGAACCATTAGGAGATTGGACATATAGTGAACATACTGGTGATGCCTGGATTTTCTATTTAGCATCTATACCTGGTACAGCAAAGATAATAGTAGAAAACACATCAATAGAAGGATTGAGATTTAGTTAATCATTACCATAGGTTTTTTAATCTATTTTACTAATTCGAGAATATGGTAATCTACTTCTCAACAAGGAGGGGTAGATGGCTATTTAATCAATTACTAACATAGTGTTCGAGTGATTACGCTTTTCTTTTCTTATTAAGGATTTCCAGTAATTGAGATGCACATTTTTTAGCATTTTCAGGTGTGCTACATTCACTTGCTAATATCCGTTCTAAAAAAGCTCCCTCGTGAGTGAGCATAGTTAAACGAGTATGGGCTTCCGCAGGCGTTTCTCGATGAACAGTATCACCATCAACTTCGATAATCATTATTAGTCCATCTTTAATAATTACAAAATCTGGTTCAATACGGCGATAATCTTTACCTCCTCGAATAAATACCGGAAGCGGTGCAAAGGAAACACCAAGAGCCTTAAACGCCTGATACAAATATATTTCGGGTTGAGACCGGAATAACAATCCATCACATGACTTATTTGCAATGTTGTCTGAACGTACACGACCTTGATTAGTGATACCTTGCCCCCCTATCCATGCTTTTGCTTTTTCTCTCCATTGAGAGTCACTTGATAGCGTTGGTGATATAACAACGTGTTTGATATACCAATTTGTCATATATGGTCTTAGCACATAGCATGTCTTGTCCAGAATTTCGTTCTCTAAGTTCTCTTGCTCATTAGCAATTTGGCTAACTAGATAATCAGGAATTATTAAGTAGAAATTATAAATTTCAGTTCCACCGTTCCAATTGTCATAATCTATTTGCACAATTTTGGCCGTCGCCTCTGCAAGTACCGCTACCTGTTTTGCAGAGCCAGCGTTTGCAAAAAGATTAGTTAAAGTCGCTAATAATGGTTCTAAATTATTCAAATCAAATTCCATTGTTATAAAAAGTAAGCAACTAAAGGACAAGAAATCAGCGTGCAAATTGGGAAGGTGTTCAATCGCAACTATTATTATGTTATTCCACAATTTCATAGCGCACTAACTTCCTAACATCCTCACGAGGTAGACCTAGTTCTTGGGCAATTGTCGCTTCTATTTGGCTGAATTCTATCGTTGGAAGTTCTAATTCCAATCGCTTCAGGATGGGGTCTGCTGTTTCCACTTCTACCTGGGTAATTCTTTTAGTTCGGTTGACGGCAGCGTTAATGAGCAACACATTGACTGATACCCGTGCTTCAAGTTGAGTATCTGACTGAAGTTTTTTCTTCGTGGAGTAGGGTCGGCTTAACTCTTGAGCAGCTAGGAAATTACAGCCAAGCCAAAACACAACCGCTACCAGTGGTAGAGGCAACCAAAACTCTAATCCCAGCCCTTGCAGCCAACGTTTACTAATACGCCACACACTACACCTACTTCTGATTTTGCTAGATCACACTTTATCTATATCCTAATGGGGTAGACAATCCTCTGAAATCTTACTGATGAAAGACGTTGAGATTGCTTCAATGGATTATTCTAAACAAGTACAAGTGTATAAAAGCGATGAAAATCTTACTGGTAGAGGACGATCCAAAGCAATTAATGCCGCTGCAAATGGTTCTCTCTCAGGCTGGACACAGCGTTGATGGTGTCAAGGATGGTGAAACGGCTCAATGGCTTTTGGCTGAAAAAGAATATGACCTGCTGATTTTGGATTGGATGTTACCTCGGATTAGTGGAGTGAGTTTGTGTCAACAGTATCGGGCGGCGGGAAAAACTGCTCCTGTATTAATGATCACGGCAAAAGATACCACACCCGATAAAGTCATAGGATTAGATGCCGGAGCAGATGATTACCTGGTCAAACCGATTGATATCGTGGAATTCATGGCGCGGGTGCGGGCATTAAGGAGGCGATCGCCCCTCTGGCAAGGAGACACCCTCTGGTTGGCAGACCTGCAACTTCATCTCGATACACTAATTTTGGAACGACAAGGAGCGATCGTATCCCTTTCCAGCCAAGAATTTCAGTTGCTAGAGTACTTCATGCGTCATCCTCAGCAAGTCTTGACTCGTAACCAAATTGAGCAAGCTGTATGGGAGTGGGGTAGTGAGCCAGAAAGCAATGCAATCACCGTTTTAGTTCGTAAACTTCGCCAACGTTTGCAAACATTAGCAGCAGCCGATTGGATTGAAACTGTTTACGGCATGGGCTATCGTCTCAACCCTCCAAAACCATCTTGAAATTTGATATGGCTGAGATTCAGAGTAGAGAATAGGAAGTAGTATAGTTCAATTACTCGAAAAGCATTGTAATTACGTTAGCGACGCGCAAAGCGAGTCTGCGTAGTCTTTCAGAGAAGCAAGCTACGCTTTTAGCGTCTTGTAGAGAGCGTCATTACGAATTACGAATTACGAATTAGCATGAGTTGTGTTTAACCGCAGTCGTCGTAACTTAGCTCGTTGGTTTACCCTTTCAATGGGGTGCATTCTGATTCTCTTTGCTGGAGTCATTTACAATCTTGAGGTAAAAGACAAGCTTAAAGCATTAGATCAACTGCTTTATAAAAGAGCAGAGCTAATGGCAGCCAGTTCGCAATATCGGCTGTATCAAGGACAAAAACAAGTCGATCTGAGCAATATACCGCTATTGGGTAGTGGTTCTCACCCCGCTGATATTGAACTGATCTATGTTCGCTGGTATGACCCAAATGGTAAACTCAAGCGGTTTTTTGGTACTCCACCTCCAGAGCAGTTACAAACATCATCTGGGTTTCTTACGATTAAGTCCGTTGACCAGTTTACAGGTAAGACGCTTTGGCTTCGTCAAGTCACGCTACCTGTTCAAGGAGGAAATTCGGTCATCGGTTATCTGCAAGTTGCTATCCCGCTGACAGAAACTCAAAACGAACTCAGAGAATTTCAGTTAATATTGACGCTGGCTGTGCCTGTAGCACTGGGGTTAATTGGACTTACAGGTTGGGTACTTGGTGGTATAGCTATGCAACCCGTTCAGCAAGCCTATAACCAGCTGCAACGCTTCACATCAGATGCTTCTCATGAATTGCGATCGCCCCTTTCTGCGATTTTGACTAATGCCCAAGTTGGGTTACTAATGGCAGCAGATCATCCCCAAATCCATCCCTCAATGGAGAACATCATCGATAGCGCCAAGTCGATGAGTACCTTGGTTAATAATTTACTGCTGTTGGCTCGACATCAGGGAAAATTAACTCCCGAATCTCTCAAAAAGGTTAATCTCAATAGCTTGCTAGAGAATTTAGCTATTTATTACAATACTCAAGCTGCAAAAGCGTCGATCAAGTTGATCAGCCATTTACCAGAACAACCCATTGAGTTGTCGGCTGACCCCGATTTGCTGCGGCTAGCTGTGGAAAACTTGCTCAACAACGCCTGCAATTACACTCTGTCTGGTGGAACTGTTTGGTTACGCTTAGAACCTCACCCAGATCGGGCAGTAATTCAGGTCATCGATACTGGAATTGGAATTCCAGAGGCAGATTTACCTTACATTTTTGATCGCTTTTACCGGATTGATACAGAACGTGCTAGAGAAAGCGGCGGATTTGGGTTGGGACTGGCGATCGTTCAACAAATTATCCAGGCTCACGGCGGTCACATTCATGTGATGAGCAATGAGGGTAAAGGCTCGACGTTCCAGATAAAATTACCGCTTATGAGCCATTCCTAAATCACCTTTAAGAAAACTAAGCAATAGCTTGCCCGATAGCAGGCATATTTATAATCGATTCAAAATCCATACAGCTTTTACCTGATTAACTGAGAAGACCTAAAGATTTCTAGCTTTAGTATTCCCCGTAGCAAAGCTTAACAATTGGTATTATTTAAAACTTTAGTGAAAATAGGGTAAATAATGCCCATGACTGAAAGCAGCTTTATATAAAGCCAGTTTCAATTTCCGAAACGGGCCTGACAAAAGCTGTAGAAAAAGGTTAGGTTAACTGTTAATCACAAGCCGCACTCCAGCAGCGATGGTAAAAGAATTAGCAATTTGCACCCGTGGACTAACTAAGCAATTTGACCGGCATCTTGCTGTCAATGATGTTGATTTAGAGATTCAGGCAGGGGAAGTATATGGACTGATTGGCCCGAATGGCGCGGGTAAAACAACTCTCATCCGCATGTTGGCAACTGCTGAGGAACCAACTACGGGTGAGATTTATATTAATGGCGATCGCTTAGTCCGTGACAAGAGTAATCCCAAACTTAAGCGTCGTCTAGGTTACTTACCCGATGACTACCCACTGTATGAGGATCTGACAGTCTGGGACTACTTAGATTATTTTGCGCGTCTGTATCGTTTACGAGAACCACGTCGCACTCAACGCCTGCATGAAGTTTTAGAACTCATCCAACTTGGTAATAAACGCAATAGTCAGATTTCTACTCTGTCGCGGGGGATGAAACAGCGCTTGAGTTTAGCGCGAACCATTATCCACGAACCAATTTTACTATTACTAGATGAGCCTGTTTCTGGGCTTGACCCCATCGCCAGGATGCACTTTCGGGAAATCATCAAGGCTTTGCAAGAAGCTGGGATGACTGTGATCATTTCTTCCCACGTTCTTAGTGATTTAGCGGAACTCTGTACATCCGTGGGAATTATGGAACTTGGCTTCTTGGTAGAAAGTACCTCATTACAACAACTTTATCAACGTCTTTCACACCAACAAATTGTGATATCAACTCTGGGGAACCTAGAGGCACTTTTAAGCGAATTAAAATATCATCATTTAGTAGAAGAGTGGGAGGTAATATCAGGAAAAAACAGCGTGCGGGTAAATTTTTCGGGCAAAGATGAAGATAGTGCTGAGTTATTGCGATCGCTCATCAAAGCAGGCATCCCTCTGACTGATTTTCACTGCACGCAAGAAGACTTAGAAAGTATTTTCCTAAAATTAGGTCACAAACAAGCATCTTGATACGTCAATAAATATCACTCCCCATTTTTGGAGAATTTTTTGCAATGATGCCCAATTTAATAGACAAAATCGGCGATTGGAATCCGCAACTATTGCGGGAACTCAAAGGACGACTGAAATTTTTTCATGTAGCGATCGCAGTTGCAACATCTCTACTGCTGCAACTAGTAGTTTTTTTATATCAGTTCCGTGATTTTCCTGATGAGAAATACTCATTAACTGGTACATACTGTCGTATACATGGAACTTACAATCAGCAATACAACCTACTTGGTCAGCAACAAAATCTATTGGGCCAACAATTAAATAGTTATCAGCAGCTTAAACCAGCTGATCCAACAATCCTCAATAGTCTGAAAACACAATACAAAGAAGCCACTACTGCATTTAATAAATTCCAGGAGCATTTATCAAATAATTCTTGTCCTCAAAATGAAATTGATTGGCAGTTGTGGTGGCGAGATCATTGGGAATATATGTTTCTCTCTTTTAGTGTAATTTTCATATTTACACTATTAGTTGCAGGAACTTATTTGCTAATCAACGATTTAGCCAAAGAAGAAACTCGTGGAACGCTGAATTTTATTCGTCTCAGTCCCCAATCAGAAACAAGTATATTGACTGGCAAGTTGCTAGGAGTTCCGAGTTTAATTTATCTTGTTATCTTAGTAGCAGTTCCTTTACATTTGTGGGCTGGACGTTCTGCCAAAATTGCCTTTAGTTACATTTTGAGTTATTACGCAATTCTTGCTGCAAGTTGTATTTTATTTTACAGTTCTGCACTGCTATTTGGCTTAGTTAGTCGTTGGTTTAGCGGTTTTCAGCCTTGGTTAGGTAGTGGTGCAGTTTTCCTTTTTTTGTTCACAACGGCGGGGCTGGCATCGTCTTATAACAACGGTTTAAAAAATTCAACTGCTTGGTTTAGACTTTTTAGTCCTTGGGATACAACAAATTATCTATTTCCTAACTTGTACCATATATCTGATGGTTCTCCCCTGAACAACTGGCAGTTTTTCTATTTACCATTAGGGACAAATGTTGTTAGTGTTGTTGGCTTCCATTTATTAAACTTGGGATTGTGCAGTTACGGTATTTTGCAAGCTATTAAACGTTGCTTCCGTAATCCTCAAGCCTCAATAATTAGCAAAAAGCAAAGTTATTTACTAGTAGCATTTTGCCAGGTGATGATCTGGGGATTTACCCTGCAAGTTGGTAAATATAATAATAGATGGGATGAACAAGTTGGGAACAACTACATTTTCCTAGCACTATACAATTTCGTGTTGATTTTAAGTTTAATTGCGGTTCTTTCCCCTCACCGTCAAGATGTACAAGATTGGGCAAGATATCGACATCAGGGAGTTTCTAGCCACAAGAGTGTTTGGCAGGATCTAATTTGGACTGAAAAAAGCCCTGCACTCGTGGCGATCGCTATTAATCTGGCAATTGTTACTATCCCCTGGTTAGTTGGGGTTTCACTTGCATTTGTTTTTGATACAAACAATGGTCAAGGTTGGCTGAGTAACAATCTGGACAAGTTTAAAGTACTTTTAACTATAGCTTTGTCTATTAGCTTAATGATGATTTACGCTACTATTGCCCAATTGATACTTTTGCTGAAAACTCCTAAGCGTTCTTTCTGGGCAATTGGGGCTTTAGGTGCTGCAATCTTCTTACCACCGACGATTCTAGAATTTCTCGGTATTTCGTCGTGGAAATATCCTACTGTATGGCTGTTTACAACTTTTCCTTGGACAGCTATAGAACACGCTGGGATAACAACAGTATTTATGGCACTCTTAGCTGATTTGAGTGTTCTAGCGTTGTTAAACTTCCAGCTAACAAGGCAGGTGAGGTTAGCAGGCGAATCTGCTACGAAAGCATTATTGGCAGGACGTTAGGTAAGTAGTTGAGACACGTAAGATCCCCGACTTCTCAAAGAAGTCGGGGATCTTGTTTTTCATGAATGGTTAAGACTGCTATGTTATATCATGTCTGCATAATTAGTTATGCTAACCACATTCATTACACCCCACCCCCAACCCCTCCCCGCTTGCGAGCTATCCATTAAGAGTATTCACTCACATTTTTTATAACCCTGATTCGTTCGTCGTTAATTCTCAATAAAAACCTACTTTTAGCGAGAATATTAAGAGGTAACTTGTCAAGTATGCCTCACACCGAGCGTGTTTAAGATGCCTACAAAACAAGCGTTTCAAGATTGTAAAGAAAGATGTGACTAATGGATAGCCGCTTGCGAGGAGGGGAGACAAAGCATAGCTTTGGCGGGGGTGGGGTTCTTCGGGTTTAATAAGCATTAAGCAGACATGATATTATCTATTATTTGCCTACATTATCTGTTAATTTTTCGATTGACACAAGTATCACAATAATCTGAAAATCATGTTAAATATCCCTACTCAAGACTTACGCTACATAGCTATTCAATTTCTAGAACAAAGTCGCCCACAGCGTCTACAAACTCTTAACGGGACTTAAACAAAAATTAAGCCCAAATGTAGCCCAAACTAGCTTTATAAGCGG
>NZ_JAVRBM010000128.1:0-16906 GCF_034531255.1 Nostoc sp. ChiQUE01b
GCTATGGAAGATGTGCTTCGCACAGCGTCCTAATCGCCTTGTCCGTTGCTATAACATCTTTATGGGGATAACCCTTTGCCCACAGTCCATTACGACCTTTATTTAGATGCCCTTGGGCTAACAGGAGTTTTGCTACCTCGTAAGCTGCTGTGCCAAAGTAGTGCTTGATTTTATTAGTAGGAATACCAGTTTCTGCGGCTGCACACATTAAATGTTTCGCAGCAAAGATGGGATATTCGTCATTAAAGAATACTTCCTCAGCTTCTGGCGATACCAGCATTTCTGGATGTTCTGCTACATAGCAGTCTATGGGATTGAGAGCATTGGGAAGCAGCACTGTTAGTCCAGACTGAGAACGTCCGGCGCGGCCACTGCGTTGCTGGTATGCCATTTTGGAACCAGGCCAGCCACGCAAAATGCAACATTCTAATTCTGGTAGGTCAATTCCAGCTTCTAATGCTTCTGTGGCAATAATCCACTTGATCGTGCCAAACTGGAGTTGGTCAACTACTTCTGCCCGACGCTCAGAAGTTATGCCACTGTAGAAAGCGGCTACTTGGTTTGATTTGAGTAATTCTGTTAGTTCCCGCACGCTGCGACGGGAGTTACAAAAGGCGATACCTGATTTACCTTGATTGAGCAAAAATTGAATAATCCGAGCGGTATCACCAGTCAGATTGTAACTGGGCTGAGTGATAATTATTTGTCTAGATGGTGAAGCAGCTCCACTTTTGCGAATCCAAATTAGGGGTTTTGGGTTGATTTTGGTGGGTTTCAAACCAGAGATTTTCAGAGCCAGTTGTTTAGGATTACCACAAGTGGCACTCAGGAAGATAAATTGCAGTTTCTTGGAGTCACCACCGTAATGATCTACTGCTAGTTTAATGCGACGAATCAGCCAGGACATATTTGCGCCATAGCTACCGGAGAGGGTATGAGCTTCGTCAAGCAGTATATAGCGCAATCGCTGATAAAAGTTTGCCCAATGCGCGGATTTCCAGGCTTGCTTGAGTTGAAAGTGGATTAATTCTGGTGTGACACCTAATATATGCGGTTCACTCTTGAGGATTTGTTCTCGTTTTTCTGATTTGACATCTCCAGTGATCATTGCCAGTATAGGTCTGGATTGTGTTGGTATGGTAGAGAGTAGTTCAGAGATTTTGTGGAACTGGTCTAACGCCAATGCTCGTAGTCCATAAAATGCTAATACTCGATGTTCTTCATTTATACAACCTTCCAGAATGGCGGGGTATGTGCTGAGAGTTTTGCCACTGGCTGTGGGAGAGGTGAGGATTAAACTTTTACCTTGTCTAATTGCTTGTAATGCTTGAAGTTGGTGAGAGTAAAGTTGGGTGATTCCTAATGAGTGAAGTGCTTTAATTAATTTATTTGGTAGGTCATTAGGGATATTTTTCAGATTAGGTTCTTTGGCAGAGATAGTCTGTTGCCAGAGTAAATCTTCACCTAGAAATTCAGCAATATCTGTTGGTTCAATAGGATGGTTATTTGAGTTGGAATTGTCTGTAATGGGTGTACTAGGTGGTGTCCAAAAGCTTTGCAGTAAGGCACTATAATTGGGCGTGTTCATGGCGGTATTTTTCGCTCATTGCCCTAAAAAATCCCCCATTGGGGGAGTGATACTGAATTAGGATAGGTGGTACGGAATTTGCGATAAAAAAATTGCGGCTAACCGTACACAATTTGATTATGTATTATTTAGACTAGATAAAATAAAAATACACATAGCAGTATGTGAATAAAATCCATTTGAATACGAATAATTACAAAAGCGTAAGAATCGAAATATACCAAGAGGACATTGGCAGTAATTTGCGTTTAACATATGAACTTATAAACGCCAAAGGTCAAACTATCGAGCATTATATAAGCGGTTTTACAAATATGAATTACCGACGAGATCACCAAGATATACTGATCAGAGATGCTCGTGAAGTTATTGATTCCCTTATTAAAATGGAAGACCCTGGTATTTAAGTTACACTGGTATCTATCAGCAATTGAGTATCAAAACTTCGTTATATTAGCAACCCAATCTATAGGATTAAAAATACAAAAAATGAAAACTTGCGTTGTTCTAGGAGATTTATCGTCTGATTTATCGAGTGAGAACTATCCTACCGTACCTGTGTGCGATGATTGTTTTGCAGAGTGCAGTGACAGTGAAAGCATAATACATAGTGACGATTTTGATCCAGTGTTTGGGAATTCTTGCCACTATTGTGGAAAGTCCAAAGAAGAAGAAGAAAATGAACAGTGCTGAAACAGGCTGCAAGTTGACACAATACTGTTAATTAATTCTTAGTAAAATTGATGCCCCGATATGCCTTTGATATCGGGGTATTTTTAAGGGGATTTTCCTGTCATCATCTTTATGACCTAGCGGCCCGAACAGCAGCAGATAATTGCGCCTCTCCATAAATATACAGCCCTAAAGCATTAGCTTGGCGAGAAGGTGCAGCTAAATAGGTGTTGATTTTAGCTTCTTTTAGCAGACGTTGCAAATCTTCCCAAAAAAAATCTCCGCCCCCACCTGTAATGATTACATCTGTTACCCTGTTAATTATCCAATCTTCTTGTTCGTCTAACCAAGCAAGGATACGAGAGCAAATTTCTCGTGAAAACATCTCAATCCAGTTGGGGAGAAAATCATCTAGGTTGGTGGCTTTACTAGCACCTATAGGACGATAAAAGCGTTCTCCCTTGGGTTTTGTGATAGCAGAAATTAATGCTAAAGATTGACTATCTGCACCTTCAATTTCAGCCGCTATCAATTCATATAACCGGTTCATACCAAAGGATTCACTCTTAGAAGCATCTCTAACAAAGCGAAAATTATTTAGCATGAGCATATTAATGTTTTCATAACCAATATCAATAATAATCACGGTATTTTTGGTAAAATCAGGAACATCCGGTCTTTTTTTAGGTTGAGCTTCCTTCCAGAGCAAACTACCATAACCTTCTGGCATTACCCATACCTTAGAAATATTCAAATATACGGATTCACCACGAAATTTCATTAGATGCGGGCCAGTAATCATACTAATTAACTGTATTTTCTCTTGCTCAAATTGTTCTGAGGATAAGAAAGGTAAACTTATGACTACGGATATTTCATCTTTGAGTTTAAAGTAGCCAACCGCAGCTAATACCTTTACTAGGGCATCTTCTACTTTAGATTGACCAACACCGAGATTTGCACCTAATTTAGCCCCTAATTTACCAATAGCATAACCACTACCTTTATATTCCAACCATAGATTCATTAAGGGATCGCTAGGTATACTAGTATATTTGTATATGGCACCACTAAAAATTTCTTCAAATGGGATGTGCTTGACATTGGCAGAAATGAAAACTACATTATTCGGCTCCCGGCTAATACAAGTTTTAGTATAAACTCTACCTAAATCAACACTGAGAATAGTTTTACTACTAATCTCATTTTGTTTCACCTTGTTGATTGGTGTATTTGCTTCTATTGCTGTTAAAAGACGTGCATAGTAGTTATCAGGAACAATAATTAACTCCTCTTTTAATTGGTAGAGAACTTGGTTAGTTTGTTCCACTGCTGTTTGAAATCTATTTAAAGCATCTGCTGTTGATTCTCTATCAATCTCCCACATTAAGGAAATGAGATTTTGTTGCAATCGCACTGCCAAACGCAAACAGTCTTTTTCTACTTCATCTAATGCGTGTTGACGAGTTAAATCATTAATCTGCCTTTTGCTTTCATCAGCAAATTCATAATATTTCTTCTCTAAATTGGTGTATTTGTCCGTTAATTCATTTGCAACTTGTCTATGATGCTTGGCTGCTTGTCTGTCCTTTTCTCCAGCAGCATGAGCAGTAAAAGCACCTGCTACAGCACCAACCGCCGCCCCTAAAGCACCGAATAGAAGAGGAATTATAAAAATCATATAATTTTTGACTAATTATCTAGCTGCAACTGTTGGTAACAATTTGTCATCTACAGGTTTAGCTGTCACCTTGTTTGTGGTGTATACTCCAACTGTCGGTAGCAACTTGCCGTCATTGACAGGTTTGGCAGTTAGCGTCTTGGTTGCACTGACAGGAAATAAACTGGGCATCAGGTTCAGTAAGCAAACTTCTAGCCATACAGCAGCATTTACTGTGTACCGAAGATAGTTTTCTGCTTTTTGTAACTCTGCTAGAGACAAGTTAAGCGTCTCGAAATTCCAGTGATTTGCTAAAACCTTGAGTTGAGCATAGCTAACACAACCAGTCAGCAGGGATTGCTCTTTGGGTGCAGATTTGATAATCAGTAAATCTCGGTATGTTTGCAGTAAGTTGGAGAGAATCAATTTGGGCGTTTTACCAGAATCTACTAAAACTCTTGCTACTTGCAGCAAGTTAAAGGTGTTGTTCGTGGATATTGCCTGTAAAATTGACATTAATTCTGTTTCTGTCACACCACCAGCGATTTCCATGACATGATTAGCAGTGATATCTTCATCTAAAAGACTCACCTGACCCAGTAATTGCAGTGCATCCCGCAATCCACCATCGCCCAGGCGTGCGATCGCTGTTAGTGCCTCCTCATCAATAGAGATAGATTCTGCATTTGCTACAATACGGAGATGCTGCACAATAGTCTGAACAGACAAAGTGCGAAAGTTAAACACCTGACAACGGCTGACAATGGTAGGTAACACCTTGTGCAGTTCTGTTGTGCAGAGAATGAAAACAACATGAGGTGGCGGTTCTTCAATACACTTAAGTAAGGCATTGAAGGCGTTGCCGGTTAGACAATGGCACTCATCGAGAATAAAAATTCGGTAACATCCTGCAACAGGTGCTAAGGTACTGCGCTCAATTAAAGCACGAGCATCATCTACACCATTATTAGAAGCAGCATCAATTTCACTAACATCTAGGCTATTACTGGTTTCAATTGAACGGCAGGATTGACAAATACCACAAGGTTGGTCAGTTGGTTTTTTAGTGTTGAGGCAATTGAGGGATTTAGCAAATATCCGAGCAGTTGAGGTTTTACCTGTGCCTCTAGAACCTGTAAACAAATAAGCTGGTGCAATTTGCAGGTATTTGACAGCATTAGTCAGAGCAGTTTTGATGTAGGGCTGTCCAACTAATTCGGCTATTGTTTGGGGTCGATATTTTTGATGTAGGGCGACTGTAGACATAGGATTCATTAACCTTAATTTGTCGCCCTTACCCCTGTTAAGGGGGTGTAATTTTGACTCCAAAATAGGCTGATTTGCTCAACCGTTCCTAGTAGAATTTACCATACTCTGTGCTGAGTCCTGAGTGAATTAAAAAGTACGGCTGACTTATGTACTTGGTAAGAGCAACTCCCCTTGTGGGCGGAATCTTTTTATCAGGAGAAGGTTGATACTTTCCGAATTGTAGGCGGTCTTTCAACTCAGCACTTGAAACTCAACACTCTTCATTTGCCTCATTAAGCAGTAGCAAATTCTGTTAAACCTCGTTTACTGGGATGATGAAAACCCAAAACAATATCGGCTTGAGGTATTCCGGCTGATAGCAAATCATCAACAACGCATAAATTAGTTGCATCTTCTTCCACCCAAACTTTGCCGTTTTTAATGCAGAGATAGATGATAATATACTGTATCTGCTTTTTGTCATCCCAGCCGAACCGAAACCAAAGATATTGATCTCTTGTTTCATCAAAAGCCAAGCGATCGCTTACTTCAATTCCCGCATTTTTTATAACTTGAGTATTAGTAGTTTCGTAATACTCAGTCAATATATTCTTGATAGCATTGCGGTATTCTTCTAGCTTATCCATTGCCGAATTTCCTCCTTTTCTGTATTTACAACTATTAACAGCAGGTTATTTTCATTGATGACTGCTTGTACAGATTTACGTTGAAAAAAGTTCTCATAGACAACATCATCAACAGCTAAATAAAGCTTATATTCTGGCTCAGTAAGTTGAATTAGTTTCCGATAGACTATGTATTGTCCCAGGGCATTATGAAAATCATACATCAGCGATTTGCCCACAAAGCTCTTGATTTCTACAACAATCTTCTGCCCTTGGCGTTCTGCGGCGATTGGTTTTTCTGCTGCTAGGTCGGCGTAGAGTTCAGCATCCTCATATTTGATAAAGTAAGGATCATCTGTGATAGTCCAACCGTCTTTTATCAATGCATTCTTGACTTCATTATGGTATATGTCTTTTGCTGGCATGGTGGAACTATTGAGTAATACTCTAATTGTAAAGTGTTTACCATATTGGGTAACAATTAGATTCTAAAAAATACTTTTCTATCTTTCCTTCTTGCACCCTGCTTTGCTTCCTTTTTTATTGATAAAACTGGATAAATTTAGCATTTTGGCGGCAAATAGTCGGATATTTGCCGCCAAAATGCACAGTTTCTATTTGTCAAAATCGAGGATTTTCGTTCATATTGTCAGTTTTGTCCAGAGTTCCTCAAATCGCTGTCTAAAATAAACACCACTCGTATCCAAAACAACCTACAAAACTTCAAGATTGCGGTTAACACTTATTAAGTATTTAGAGTGTACAGTGGCAATAAGAATTGACGCATTTCCATTTGCAGTTCTGGATTTGGTCTATCTCCATAAGGAACCAACATGGCAGGATGATCTGATTGTTGCAAGTGCATTTTAATAGCAGAACTAGGGATTGCTTTGGCTGCTTCTACTAAATACTTGAGGTTAAACTGGATATTCAATGACATTTCTGATGGGAGATGAGCAGCAATAACCTGATCGCCTTTGCCAAACTCCCGTTCAATTGATAGTCGTAGCTGCTGCAAACTTCCATCAAACTGTAAATAAATACCTTTCTCTTTTTTATCTGTTAACACAGATAAGCGTTCTAATGCTTTGACTAAGAATGCTTTTTCTAGAATTACTTCTCGGTCAAAGCTAAATCTTGCCAATAGCTGTTCGCAGTCAGGGTAAGTTCCTTCCAGACATTGACATCTGAGGATAATATCTTGCCAAGCAAAACCCAAGCGATTACTTTGGGCATCATACAACAGATTAATGAATTCGACAGAATCATCCAAGTTACGCGCTAGTTCCTTGAGGACTCGACCGGGAATAGTAAATTGGATTATCTCTTCAGATTCTACTTGTTTACGGGGTTTTCTACCAATTCCTTGAGTTGAAAGTTCAGTGGTTGCGACTCGATGCCCATCAGTACCAATAAACTTTAACTTCTCCTGTGTAAGTTGAATATGAACTCCAGACAAAATATATTTATTTTCATCGGTGCTGACAGCATAAATCACACCTTTCAAACCATCTTTGAAAACTGTTGTTGGCAGAGGAATGGGAGCAGCATCAATTGTAGAACTAGGTGGAAAGTCTTCAGCACTAATGCCTCTAACTTCATATTTACCATCAGCATCTGGAGATGTATGTTTTTTTTTACCTGTAGATATTTCTGGGATATTTGCTGATAATTCATTTTTGGCTTTAGGATTAGCTACACTTGTTTTTTTTGTCTGATTGGCAGGCTTTACCTTTTGTTTCGATGCTGTTTTAGTCATGATAATTTATTTCTGGTTGCAACATTGTTAGAAAGGTGACTGCGATAGCAGAAAATAAAGGATGTGAAGTTTTGAATCAGATGCTTTTACTCTGTGAGACATACGGAAGTTTACTGATATATCCCATTTAACCGCTCTCAGGTAAGCCTTTATTCTAATCGTAGCTTTCGGAGTATCAGGCTCCGCTCCTGAATTATTTCTACAAATGCCTCCAAAAGTTCTTTCCAATGCTTTTTAAACTGATAACTTTGCTGTTATTAGCAGATTCTTCTGTAGTGTTATCACCCAGCATAGAATCAGTTTCCAGCAAAGAGTTCAGCAGTGATAGTTGATGTTCAACATCTGCCACATCGCGGTATATTCGAGACGGGTCTATTTTCATTCCTAAAGGTGTAGGAACAATTTTTAAATATTGGTTTAATATCTCTAGATAATTTCTATTGGCAAATTGTCTTTGTGCTACATAAGGGCGCAAAATCTCCAGTAATTGGATAGCTCTTTTGATTTCTAGAGAATCAGAAGTACTATCAATTTGAGGTTGGCTTTCTCGATAGCCTTTCATTTTCTTCTCAGCTACAAGATTATGAAATTTAGAAACTGCTTGTTGATAATTACCGAAAGAGTGTACTTTTTGCTGAGATTTGTAGCCTACCCTACCCCACTCAACAGTTAGATTGCCTTGCTCAACTTTTGCACTCCAGAATTTGTTACTGTTCTGAACCACATCTACGAATATTAAGTAAATTTCCATATTTTTGACGTGATTTAGACTAGAGTATTACCATGTCAAATGAATCTCTGTTGTTGAGATTTTCATTTGACAAAAGCTTCAAATCATTACTAATTAGGCATTGCCAAATTAGTAAAAATTTAGGCGTTGCTGAATCATGGAATGATTTCGCTCAATTGAAAACGAATTTTCAATGGTTTCAACCGCTAATGTTAAACTAAGCCAGCAAGTCACCTTGCTGACTCGTCTTCAAAACCGTGCATGAACCTTTAAATTCACACAGATCCTCAGTTACAGGATGCTTGTCAAACATACCGACCAGATCAAATCTGGTTTTTTGGTGGTGGCAATGATGATGTAATAATTGTAGGTTGTTGAATGTATTCCGACCGCTTTTAGCTTTCGGATTAACATGGTCAATTTCCCACACATCTTCTGGTTTAAAATGTAGCCCACAGTGGGTACATTTTCCTTTTTGATTCTTTAGCAGTTTTGCAATTTTTGTAGGGACTTCTGGATGAGTACCTATTCTTGTACTCCAGTAGATTAGACCTCTTGCAAAAGTCACTTAAGCAGATTCAGTTTTGGGGAGACGAAGCTCATAGTTGTACAAACCAGCTATGAGATTAAATCTCAAAGCAAATCTTTTTCGACGATTGCGATAACGGTCAGACAAAATTTTAAATATTTTCAGTTTTCGATTAATATGCTCACTCACAACTCGGACTTTGGCTAACTCTTGATTACTCTTTTTTTCTTCACGGTTGAGCTCACCGCCTCTAAGTTTCTTTTTAGGTATTCGGCTTTTAGCATGAAGTTTATGAATTCCTTGATATCCTTTATCACCCAAGCATTTGATATCTTTTCTTAACCTAACTTTACTGTTTTTAAAGATGCGAAAATCATGCTCTTTTCCCTTACCATGTGCGGTACAGAGGATTTCTCCAGTACTTTGGTCTACGACAACTTGAGATTTTAATGTATGTCTTTTCTTTTTACCACTATAGAACTGTTTTTATTTTTTTTAGGACGTTCTATCGGGCTTTCGGTAACATCTACTACCACTACTTCTATTTGATAATCCTGGGAAGAAAGCTTTTTCTTACTCTTGTTGCGAAAATTCTCTTGAACTGATGAGAATATCTTCAACTTTTCTGATGATACGATATGCTGTTGACTCGTTGACCCCCCAAGATTGGCCAATATGAAAATAGGTGCGGTACTCCCTCCAATACTCCAATGTCATCAACAATTGGTCTTCCAAGCTCAGTTTACCTGGTCGCCCTGTTTTCAACTTTGTTTTTGAACGCGAAAGCCCGTTTTCTGTCATTTGAGTAAAAGTCTCAGGATGCACACCACACAAGCGTTTGAATTCTTCCGGCTTGAGGTTCTTTACCTTTTCGTAGGTCATAGATGTCAATAAAGCTCTAACCTACTTGTCCCACGCTCATGAGACTTTTGCAAGAGGTCTATTGGTGGTCGGGAGAGTCAGATACCAAGTATTGTAGGTAATCAACAGTATTTTTTGAGTTTCCCGCATCATAAGCTTTAAGAACTAATTCTCCTTGCAGATAGTCAATTGCCCCATAGTATGTCTGCTTCTCTCGTTCATTAACAACTGGGACTGCTATTTCTTGGTCACTTTTTCCCCATACGTAACCACTTAAATCTCCCCACATTAAATGACACTCATCAATTAGCAGTACTCTAAGCTTTCCTGTTTCGATTGACTGCCGATGTTTTGCCAGCAATGTCTCAATCTCTTTTTTTTTGCTGCAACAGCATTCTCGTCGGCTTTGGGATTCAGCTTGGTGGTTTTTTTCCAACTGATGTCAGCGGTATCAAACAAGTCATAGTAACTTTGTTTTGAATCATAAACTACGTCGTACTCAAAAGCTAGTTTGTACTCCAGTTCACTCAGTTCCCAGCAGTTCTTGGTTTGCAGCCAACTCAACACTTCTTCTCGCTGTTCAACACTTAGGTAGCTCTTTCTCCCTTTGTAATTCAAGCATAGTCCATTAATTCCATTCTGCTCATAGGCTTGTTTCCAGCCTGTTATTGAGCCTAAAGACACATCTAAAATAGCCTGGATTTCTTCGTACAAATAATCTTGGTAAACTAATTTGACTGCCAAAGCTTTTCTTGCTTCACGGGCATCACGACAAGTTGCTATAAAATCTTGTAATTCAGCGATCGCAGTTGTCACTCCTCCAGGTAGTGTTGCCGTTTGTAGATGCTGATTGATCATTGTCTGCTCTTACACTTGTATCCTCATCCGTATTATCTCGTAATCTTTTTCAAAAATCAAATAGGATTTCTATAATAGTCATACATACAAGCGATCGCGGAAATATAGCTGATATAATTTACATCTGACTTTCACCCCATTACCCCCTTGTTTAATTAATCCCATTCCCTCCAATTTATAAATTTCTATAGTCTTGGTAGCTAAATCTACAGCTTGTTGATTAATTATCTGTTTAAAAACTGATAACATTTCTCGATTATCCTGGAGAATTTTTGAAATTTCCATTAAATGTTGTCGATATATTCCTCCATCAGTAGGTGCTTCTTCAATCAGTTGTTTGACGGTGAGATGGCCATAATATAGATGATAAAAAGCTAATCGCACTAGATATGGATGCCCTCCTACCATCTTCATAATGGAAATAGCATCTTCTTCAGTAACTAAATGACGAAGTGCTAAAATTTTCACTTGTTCTGGGGTAAATTCTTCTAATTGAATCACTAAACCCACATTACCAAAAGGAGATTCATTGATATCTAATTGTCCATAATATTGTGTCGAGTGAGAGATTACTAACCGCAACTTTTCCCAAGTTTCAGATTCTTTACCTCTTTCATGCCAGTATCGCAACATGGGAAAAAAGTCTCGATATATTTCTGGATATTCAAATAATATATCTACTTCATCAAGAATTAAAACTAAATTTTGCTCTAACTTTCTTAATAAATTTTGAAACAGACGAGTACAGTGTATTTTACTGGGTAAATCTTTATCCCATTCATCTAAGCTAGGTGCGGAAGGAAACTCTGACCTAAAATAGGCATAAAATCCCCGCAAGAATGTATATGTATCAGTTAATTGGTATCTGTCAATCTGGCTTAAATTTAGTTCTACAGCATAATACTCTTCATTTCTAGCTTGCTCAATTATTCTTTTAATTAGAGAAGTTTTTCCCATTTGTTTTGAAGCTTTAATCCGAATCATCGCTCCTGGTTTCTGAATTTGTTGGTAACAAACAGATTCACAATTATCCCGGTTTATATAATACGTTGATTTGAGCGGCTCTGAACCTTGAGGTAAATCAGGATTTGAAGTATAGCCGTACTTTTCTAAAAGTTTTGGATGCACTAATTCAGGTTGATATTTAATAAATAACTCTACTAAACTATCTTTCCAATTACCAGAATTATTTATTTGGAATTTTTCACAGATATTTTTAATATGCTTAATGGCAAGGGTTCGATCATTAGCACCGATGCTATTGACTATTTCTTGATCTGTTAGACCTTGTAAAAATAGCTCTATTACCTGTTTTTGAGTAGGAGTTAAAACTTTAACATAAATCCTGTCAAAATCTTTTTTATTCATAATTATATGCCTGCTCAATTCTCCTTTATAATATCAAAAAATCAGAATTTACCTCAACGTGAATTTTTATTCACATTAGAGAATAATTTAGGCGTTCATGTGAAATTTTTTTCATTTTTTTAGTTAGGCGTGTGTAATAAATTAACATAATTTCAACGATGAAAAGTCATTTTAATAATATCAAAACATGAACAGAAAATTCTTACAGATTATCACATCGGCAAGTTTGGCGGGTCTGCTCGTTGGTGGAGGAACACAGATTATTACTCACACTTTAGGAATTGCAGAATTAAAACCTGTCATGGCGCAAGGGAAAAGATCGACCTCTGTTGTTGCACAAAGGTCTGAAGAACAAACTCGGATAGCAGTATATGAAAAAGCCAGTCCCGCCGTAGTCACTATCAAGCATGGTGATATTCTCGGTAGTGGCTTTATCGTTTCTCCTGATGGTTTAGTCTTAACTAATGCTCACGTTCTCGAAGATGCTCCCGCTACTGTGACGGTGATTTTGAAAGATGAAACAGAAGTTGTAGCTGATGTGATTGGTTTTCAGGGAGAAGGTTTAGATTTAGGCGCTTTAAAAATTCGCACTCGCCGTCGTTTACCCACCCTACGTTTAGCTGCACCTAGAACAGCGAAAGTGGGACAGTCGGTGTATGCGATCGGGTCGCCTTTTGGTTTAGAGAATAGTTTTACCAGTGGGATAATCAGTCGGATCGATCGCAAACGAAGCTGGATTCAACACGATGCGGCGATTAATCCTGGTAATTCTGGGGGACCACTGCTTAATTCTAAAGCAGAAGTAATGGGAATCAATACTTTATTAATCAATCCTAGTGGTAACAGTAACGCAGGTATTGGCATGGCGATCGCAGTCGATCGGGTGCAACCTTTTTTAGTAGCACTACAGCAAAGTGACAGTTCTTTAGTCGCACACCAACCACAACCTCGCAGCAGTGACAAGACAAGCAATAGAAATTTACCTGTTGATGGTGAAACTGTGACAGCAACTTTAAAACGTGGTGATAGTGTGCTACCAAATAATACTTATTATCAGGTTTACACCTTTGAAGGTCGAGCAGGTCAACAGGTGACGATTGAAATGAATAGCAACCAAAATTATGCTGATTCCTACTACAATCGCGGTTTAGTCTATAAAGAACTTAAAGACTATCAAAAAGCTATCACAGATATTCAAAAAGCAGTTCAAATCTACTTGCAGCAAGATAATAAAGAAGGATATCAAGAGGCTAAAATTGTGTTAAGTAACTTACAAAAGTTATGATTACTCGAATCCCAATACTGCTGGGTTAAGAATATTCGTAGGTTGGGTTGAGGCTTTGCGAAACCCAACCTACCCAGGAAAATGTTGGGTTTTGTTCCTTAACCTAACCTACACATTTCTATTTTTTATGCTTAACCGAGCAGTATTGACTCGAATCCTATTTCCTTGTCGTCAAATGCCTTCAGGTGTAGACTGTAGTTAATCTTTCTCAAGTTTTTACAGTCATAAAGCCTTTTTAATGAAAAAATTGGTACTATTTCTCAGTAATAATCAGACTAGCAGGAATATTATTTATTACACACCCACAGCCTTAGATATAGCAATCTTAATAGATTGCTACACTTAACAATAACCTCAAGCTATGCCAGCAGCAAATTATTATCAAGTAGGTGCGACTTTAAATTATAGCGATCGCACCTATGTTACTCGCCAAGCAGATAACCAACTATTTGAATTATTAAAAGCAGGTGAATATTGTTTTGTCTTTAACTCCCGTCAAATGGGAAAATCTAGCCTGCGAGTCAGAACTGGAAAAAAACTCCGTTCAGAAGGTATCAAATGTGCCTTTATTGATCTGACTATACTAGGCACTCATGTCAGTTTACAACAGTGGTATAAAGGCATAGCATACCAGATATTAGATAGTTTAGAACTAGATTCAGAATTAGATTTTAATGCTTGGTGGAAGCAGCACGAACACTTAACCGAAGTCCAGCGCCTCAAACAATTAGTTGAATCTATACTATTTGTCAATATATCCCAAAATATTGTGATTTTTCTTGATGAAATTGATACCTTAATAAAAATTCCTTTTAAAGATGATTTTTTTGCTTTTATTCGCGCTTGTTATAATCTCCGTTCTGAAAATCCAGAATATCAGCGTTTAAGCTTTTGCTTATTAGGAGTAGCTAGCCCTACAGATTTAATTCAAAATAAAGGACGCACCCCCTTTAATATCGGACGTTCAATTGAATTAACCGGATTTACCTTTGCTGAAGCTAAAGATGCTTTAATCCCAGGACTACAGGAAAAAGTCAACCATCCCGAAAAGATTTTACAACAAGTTTTATATTGGACAGAAGGACAGCCTTTCTTAACTCAAAAAGTTTGCAGCTTAATTGTACAATACCCAGAAAATAACTCCGATATTCAACAATTAATCAAACAGTATATTATCAATAACTGGGAATCTCAGGACGAACCAGAACATCTCAGGACAATACGCGATCGCATTCTAGCTGATGAAAGTAGAGCAATTCGTCTTTTAGGATTATATCAGCAAATTTTGCTCTCCGCAGACCTGACCGCCGATGACAGTGACGAACAAACCGAATTAAGACTCTCTGGCCTAGTAGTCAAAAAAAATGGCTTTTTACAAGTATATAACCCCATTTACAAAGCCATATTTAATCCCAATTGGGTTAAATATAAATTAGATTATCTGCGCCCTTATAGTACCGCCCTTAACCAATGGTTAAAATCTCAACGTCATTCTACTTATTTACTACAAGGCAATACATTAACAGATGCTTTAGCTTGGGCAGATGGCAAACGATTAAGTGATGAAGATTATCAATTTTTAGGTACAAGTCAAACTGAACAAGATCGAAAAACTAATCAAATTTTAGCTCAAGCCTACCAAAAAGCTAAACGAATATCTTTGTTAGGAGGTGTAATATTTAGTATAAGTATTATTATAGCAATTGTTGTCAGTATCTACACCCAGAACCAACTCCAAACAACACAAGAAACTATTCGGATAAATAAGGCTAGTGAAAATGCTTTAGAACAGTTCAATTCTAATCAGATAGATGGCTTACTTTCAGCTATGCAAGCTAGCATGAATTTAAAATCATTGATAAAAAATAATAGTTCTTTAGCTGCTTATCCTACAACTAGCCCAGTTTATGCTTTAGTTAAGATTTTGAGTAATATTAGTGAAAAAAATCAGTTAGAAAGACATCAAAAGCCAGTTAGAACAGTTAGCTTTAGCCCGGATGGAAGGTTAATTGCTTCTGGCAGCGATGACAGAACTATAAAACTATGGAAACCAGATGGAAGTTTCATTAAAACTATCAATCATGGCAGTTCAATTAATACCATCGCTTTTAGTCCTGATGGACAAATAATTGCTTCTGGCGATGAAGGCGGAAATATAAAACTTTGGCGACTTAATGGCACGCTTATTAAAATTCTCAAACATACTAATAATGGTTCAGTTTCTAGCATTAGTTTTAGCCATTCTGGTAAAATAATTGCTTCTGGTAGTCAAAATGGCACAATTAAACTCTGGAAAACTGATGGCACGCTAGTCAAAACTTTAACAGAACATACAGGGAAAGTAACCCAGATTAGCTATAGTCCAGATAGCAAAATATTAGCCTCTAGCAGTAACGATCGCACAGTGAAACTTTGGAAAAATGATGGAACTCTAATTAAATCTTTATCTGAACATAACAGCGATGTCACCAGCGTTATTTTTAGTCCAGATGGCAAAATGTTTGCTTCCAGTAGTAGTAACGGCAAAGTTAACCTCTGGAAAAACGATGGTACTCTCATGTTTACTTTTACTGCTGATGATATAGTAACAAGTATTAGTTTTAGTCCAGATGGTCAAACCTTACTAGCTGCTACTAGCAAGGGTAGCTTAATTTTATGGAGTTTGAATTTAGATGATTTACTAGCCAAAAGCTGCACTTGGCTGAAAGATTACTTAGCATTAAACCGAGGCAAGGTTAATGTCGTAGACCTCAATTGCAAGTCATCCTTAACCCAGAGCGATCGCATCATGTAAATAGAACTAGTCTATTATCGTGCTATTTGGCACATTTAAATAATCTCCTTTGCCACTTCAGTTCAACTCTATATCCTGACTGCTAATATGGTTTCTATTGTTTGATAACTCATGTTTTCTATGAAGTAATTGTTGCCTCTCTAAAATCATCGCTTCTAGCTCACTGGCACGTTCTTCTGAAAGTGGAAATATCTCCTCACCCGTCTGGAGATTACCTCGACAAATCGTTCGCTTACGTTCATTTCGCACAATAAAATCACCACTGGGTTGCACATAAGCAGTCCAATGACTACCAATTTTAAACTGCTCAATTTCATTACTTGCAGATTGATTGGCTTGTCGCTGTTCGTAGGTAGTAGCGAAGGTTTTTATTATCCAAGTGGATATGAAGATTTAGATGAATTCCCAATAGCGATCCTGGCGCAATTGATAGACTAGGTGATGAAAGTTCAACTACTCGTGGTTGGCGTCCACCTGAACCAGATGAATCTTGGTAAAACTTTCCTTAAGAGGCACGCATTAATAAGTTACCTTTTTGAATAACTGAAAGCCTTGATTATCAGTTTTTTTGATAAAGTAGGTAAGTTATTTTGGTGCAAATTATTAAACTAGATTTACCAAACTTTTTATGCTGATAATATTTTTGAATAAGCTGTTTGCACAGGTAAATAAATTGTGAATATACTGCCTTTCCCTACAGTCGATGAAACAGAGATATTCCCTTGATGGGCTTCAACAATTTGACGGGACAAATATAATCCTAAACCGTTCCCCCGACGTTGATGCTTGCCCTGTCGAAACCGATCAAATAAAAGTAATTGTTCTTCTGGATTCATGTCAATACCTGTATCTTCTACTTCAATCTTTACCCCTTGAACGCGGATTTCTCACAAAATCTGAAAAAATGGGATCAAAAACTGCGACAATG
>NZ_JAVRBM010000129.1:0-16829 GCF_034531255.1 Nostoc sp. ChiQUE01b
CATTGTCGCAGTTTTTGATCCCATTTTTTCAGATTTTGTGAGAAATCCGCGTTAAGGAACTAAACAACAGTTTTGACCGCAGGGCCGATCATTTACTCCGTTCAATTCGGCTTTGCGGTGGTTGTGTTCCATTACATCGTTTGCAACTCCAATTCTCTGCCAAGGTTATTCAAACACTACTGGATAAAGAACTGGTGCAAGTACAAAACACTGGACGCGGCTTTTTGTTGGAGATTGCTGAAAAGCTTTAGGTTGTTGACCTTATTGAAATTAACGAGAGAAACATGATTGACTACGTTAACGCTCTGAAAACAAGTTGGTATATCTCCCCGCCTTGGGGCAAAACAATTCCAACAGTTGAGGTCAATTTATTAGAAAGAGTTTACCTAAAAACTACCAGAACATTCGGCTATTGCTCTGGTGTGCAATGGAAACATGAATGCTGGCTTTATACAGTCATCTGTGGTGATGAAATCTTCCACGCTACAGAATATCAGATCATTGGGACTGGGCAATTACAAACCCTTAGCGTGCCAAAACCTGCTTTTGTTTTAGGGCAGAAAGTAATCCTGTCTTCTTATGGTGATGGCACGAAACAACGACTAATTCTAGGGGTTGTACTTGTGGATAAGTTTTGGTTTTACCTTGTCGAATTAATATCTCCAGCATTAATTAAAACACTGACAATACTTAATCGCTTTTCGTTGGTTGGTGAAAAAAATTTGGTGCGCGTAAATGCCTAATTCTCTCTAATCAACAACGAAAAATTATCACCCAACTAAAGTTATGTCACAAATCGAAGTAGCTCAAATTATTGAACAGATAAAGCAAGAGATCACTGTTGACTCTAATGGACACGGTAAAGCCAGTATTCGGGCAACTGCAAGGCTGGCAGATGTACAAGATTCTTCGCTTCGTCGTGCGTTACTAAGTGCGGCACTGCAACCCTCTGCATTAGCCCAAAGCCTTATACAACAAGGTTTTAGCCCTGCGGCACTAGAAACCTGGAATGAAGGAATACCTGATATGGGTGTTGCTGCCGTTATTGAATATTACGCTTTTGATGCTGGGCGGTACTGCAAACAGCAAGCCAGACTTGTATGCAAAGCTTTTAACCGGATCGGTGTTCGCGCCTGGATGCAAGACATTATGGGCTGGACAAAACCCGCTACTCAACCACAAGAACAACCTTTTACACCAGCCCTCCCCCCAGTTGAACAACGATTGCATACTCTTGTCCTGGCAATGAAGACTTTGGCTGAGTTAACTGGTGGCAGACTCAACCCGTACATGGAACAGCAATTTAAAGACTATGCCGGGAATCTTCTGGCAGAACACAACAGAAAATTGCTAACCCCTTCAGAAGAACGCTGGTTGGGGGTTGTGAACTTTGCAGAGAGCGAACTCGGAAAGAAAGTCCCCCTGAGCGGCGCTCACTATCGCGGACACTTGGGCACATGGGTGAGAACATTCTACCCACACTTGGGCGATCGCCAAGAAACGCGATTGGTTAATGGCGTTCAACAGCCCATTTATGTCTACGCTTGTCACGAGCCGGCTGTTGCAGCTGGGTTGACCAAAGCTATAGAAGAGTTCTTTGCTCATCCCAGCCCTGGAGCAGCGCTAAGGCAGGCGGGGGCTTTCTCAAAGAAAGCTGTAGTTACTGCTTGATTGGTCATCGGTCATTGGTCATCGGTCATCGGTCATCGGTCATTGGTCATCGGTTATTGGTCAAGCACAGCGATCACCAAATCATCAAAAATTATTTTCTTACAAATTACAAGATGGTTAAACGGATATGAAAGCCATAGTCACAGTAGTTGAGAAAATCTCATCTGAAGCTCATATTGATATTTCTGAAGGTTTAGCAGAACTAGGCATTAGACAGCACGTTGTAGACAATTACAACAGTGGCGAAATGCTTCCTTTACTGAATATTTTCCACGTTGATTTTGAATCTATCAGCGTTCACATTGGTAAAAAACCCCAAATCACTTGGCAACCTGGAAAATCTTGGAGTTCAAAGCGTCCCTATTACTTTTGCAAACTTGGAAGATTTACTTTGACTCTGTTAACTGATACAGAGCAAAACTTAACTCGTACAGAAGTTTACTTTGGGCATCACAAGCAACTTATTTATACGTCAGAAAAAGAGATATCCAAAGAATTGGCAACAGTCGAACTCCAAAATTTCTTAAGTGGATTAGCTGTTGAACTTCAGACTTTAAGCCACATTGAATTTCCAGAACAAGTTTGAAAATAACAGGAGTTAAACATGAGACTAACAGCATTAGAAGGTCAATACCAGTGCATCGTGATTGACCCTCCCTGGTTCTATCGGCTGAGAAATCAGGATAAAACTCACCGAAACCGCATTAACTATAAACCGATGCACATAGGAGAAATACTGTTATTGCCTGTTCCAAACTTAAGCCATCCTACAGGGTCAGTCCTTTGGCTTTGGTACACAAATAATCACATGGTAGAAGCGGCTCAATGCTTGCAAACATGGGGATTTGAACTCAAGACTATTTTGACTTGGGAAAAAGTCACCAAAGACAGCACTAAAACACATCTAGGTGTTGGTCATTGGTTGCGGAATTCGACTGAACATTGCGCTTTGGGTGTTCGTGGGAATGTGAAAGCTTTTGCTGGACGGACACTTACAAACCAGTCAAGCATTTTACACTCACCCCGCCGTGAGCATTCCCGTAAGCCCGAAAATTTCTATCAACTCGTAGACAAACTGTGTCCAGACATAACAAAGCTGGAGATGTTCGCACGTTCGTCTAGAGTTGGCTGGGATTGTTGGGGTGATGAGGCTCTGAAGTTTGATCAGCCTGTTGAAGAACGTGATGGAGATACTTCGTTAAGTGCTTAATTAGAGCTAATTTAAGCACTTAAAGTGTACTGAACCTAGAAAACTAAATATTAAATTCTTCAATGCTAATTTTCTGGCAGATTGTCAGTTGTAGAGGACTGGTATATTTGACGCAATTCATCGACTGTAGTTGCTGTTTTTATCCCATTTCTCACTGCTCTTAATAGTTCAACGTCTTCCAACGATGAAATTTCTGGCACTAGGTTTAATGCTTCAGGGCCAAACTTGAGTTCCAAGCCTAATTTTATTGCTTCTACCAATTCTTCCATTCGGGCAATTCGCTCAAATGATGTCACGTACTGCATACGTTGTTCTGCCTCTAATTGTTCTACTTCCCGTTGAAATTCTCGCTCTAAATCTAATGGTAGCGTCAACATCCAGTCAATAAAAGCCAAAAGGTTAACAACAGCCTCGCGTTCAAACCCTTGCTCATACAACCGACGCACTAAATTCAGTTTTGATTGTTTCCTTTGCGACCTATTACTGCGGGTTTGCACTGCTGCCAAGTGAGCCATTACCACCGTAGCAAAGGGGTTACGACTGGCTTCTAGCTCCGACAACCTTTGTTTATAGTCTAGCAGCTTGATTACAGGAAACTGAAAATCAACCGTACAACCAAACAAATCGTACCCAAACTGCGATGGTCGCCAGTTGATGTTGTCATCCCCCAGTATCGCGCATGATGCAACAGAGCGATCGTAACGGTCAAAAATTCGATAGTTGTAGACAAACATCCGTTTAGGAAAATCGGTTTCCTCTTGACTTTGGATTTCTATATGAATCAACAGCCAAGATTCTTCGCCCCCAATGCGATAGATTTTCACCAATTTATCAATTAGTCGTTTTCCTAATTCAGCATCACGAACTACTTGCTGTAACTCTTGGTCTAGAAACTCAAAACCTCTACTCCAATCAATTTGAGCATGGGCTTGAGGAAAAAAGAATTGCATGAAGTCTTCAAAATACAACTGCAACATCTGCTTCCACGGGGAATCATATTCCGTTTGAGGTGTTTTATTAGTCATACTCAACTGTTCAATTTCAAGTTAATGAGAGAAAAGTAATCATGCCAACAAATATAGAATGGGCAGACTTAACAGATAATATCATCCGTGCCAAGCGAGGCGGTTGGTGGTGTCAAAAAATATCTGATGGGTGTAAAAATTGCTATAGCGAAAAGCTAAATCAAAATTCTTTTTTTGGTGGGAATAAGCAACCCTACTCTGGGCAACCACCAGAGCTAGTGTTAGATACAGAAGCTATTCGGAAATGGAGGTTCCAAAGGAAACCTAAAAAGCATTTCGTTTCTTCAATGACTGATGTTTTTGGTGAATGGATTCCACGTTCTTGGCAACATGAAATGTTAGATGGAATGTTCGTAGCGCCAAAGCAGATATTCCAAATCCTCACTAAGCGCCCAGAAGTTATGTTGTCATCTATAAATGAATGGCTCTCTAATCATGGGCTAAAGGAATTACCTTCTAATATTTGGGTTGGAACTTCTATAGAAAACCGTCACACTCTTGAAGAACGTAGTCAATTCCTTGCCCAAATTCCAGCTAATGTTAGGTTTTGGTCAGTGGAGCCATTACTAAAACATTTGGGCGATATTAGCCAATATTTGAATGATGTCCAGTGGCTTATTATCGGTGGTGAATCAGGGCCAGACTCTAGACCATGCCATATCGAATGGCTCGAATCAATTGTCCAACAGTGTCACGCAGCTAAAACACCTGTGTTTGTGAAGCAGTTGGGGGCGAATGCAATATTTGGGGGACAGCGATTCAAAACCCGTGACAAGAAGGGAGGAGACATTGAAGAGTTTCCACAAGAATTACAGATTAGAGAATTTCCTTTTTCTATACATGAGTAAAAGCAAATCCCCCACACTGTTTTTCACAGGTGGGGGAAGAAAAAGTTTTTTGTAGGGTTCTAACGATGAGTTTAACAAAAAAAATAAACATTGCTGGAGGGTTTAAAAGATGACTACCGACAGCTTTAGCGACAACAGAAGAAAACGCCATATTTATATGGATAGTAAGCTTGACGATTTGCCATTAACAATGGAGGCATATCGTGTTTACTGTCATTTGTGCCGTCGAGCCGGTTGTGATAACAATGCTTTCCCTTCCTACAAATCCATTGGTGAGTTCTGCTTTCGGGGGTCATTTCCAAATTCACCAACTGACACTTTACGGCGAAAAGCGATCGCAGCAGTAAATGAACTTATCTGTTGGAATTTGATCACAAAAACCAGCAGAGAGAATAACGGGCTACAAACATCAAATCATTACAGTCTTACGGACATGGAGGACTGGTTCCCTAATCCATTAAAACCGTCTTCCTTAATTAGAGGAAAGAAAGATTTAAGTGGTGTTGGGGGGACACTAGGGGTAGTGCTGGGGGGACACCCCGGTAGTGCTGGGGGAACACCCCCGATAGTGTTGGGGGAACACCCCGGTAGTGTTGGGGGAACACCCAAAGATTATCCAATTAAAGATTATCCAATTGAAGTCTATCCACTCAAGGACGCGCCCCTGGCTTCGCCACCCGCGCCCCCCACCCAAGAGTGTGTGTGTGAAAAAGAAGAACTTGATTTAACAACCAGAGAAATTGAACTTGAAGAACCAACTCCAGAAAAACCAAGTTTAGAAGAATCAACCCCACAAAGACCAACCCCACAATTACCCACTTCGTTGTCAAAAAATTTCGAGTCTTCGCAACAAACCGATAATCCCTCAAGAGGATCAACTATTGCGGGGGGGTCGTTCGAGAAACGCGAACAAGCGAATAAGCCGCAACTAACCTGTCCCTACAAGACAGCCCGAAACGTAAAAGAACTGATTGATGCTTGGCTAACAGACCCGACTGCTATGAGTGATGATTCTCTACCACTGCTTGTCAGAGAAACAATCAAGTGGAATCGCTGGGTTTTACCTTGGCGCAATGGAGAGCGAAAGCTGAATAACTTGTACCAGAACTTCAACCCGATAGTCGTGGACTTCTTGGCACAAGAACTAGCCACGAAGTCTAAACGCTCGGCACAACAAGAAATTACTCATGCTGTTGCAGTCATGAACACCTGGGAGAAAACCAAAGGGGGATGGACGAACCTGATGCAGCGCTATAACCAGGCTCATAGTGCCGAAATTCAACGCCTTGCTCAACAGAAAGCCATACAAACGGCTCATGCTGCCCCTAATGAGTTGAGGGCAGTACTACCCGAAATCAGACAGGCGCGGAGATTTACAAAAGTAGCATAATAGCAGGAGAACAAGAATGTTTTCATCAGATTTTGCTCCAGATAACATAGTTTCAATGCCTAACCGCTTACCGCCCCAGGCGATAGAAGCTGAAGAAGTAGTACTCGGTGGCATTTTGTTTGACCCAGAAGCGATCGCTCGTGTAATTAAGATTTTGCAACCAGAGGATTTTTACGTTGGTTCTCATAAGGATATTTACCAAGCCGCAGTCAGATTGCACCAGTCTCAGCAACCAACGGATTTATTGTTTGTTACCAGTTGGCTGGAATCTCATGGTTTATTGCATAATGTTGGCGGGAGAAATAAACTTGCGTCCTTGCTTAACTCTTGCGTGTCAGCAGTTAACGTCGATGCCTTGGCAGAATTGATTCGAGAAAAAGCGCAATTGAGAGCGGTAATCCAAACAGCTTTACAAATGGCACGGGAAGCAATGGATGCTCCTTTGACCGAAATCACTGCCACTTCGGTCATCGAAATGGGACAACAAAAACTTTTAGAGTTGCGCCAATTAACTACGCCTTGTCAGATGAAGCTAATGGCTGACATCATCCCTGACGTTTATGCCGAAATTGAGTTGGCAAATAACGGTGAAGATGCAATTGAGGTGAATGTCCCCACTGGATTCTATGATTTGGATGGAGTAATTGGCGGGATGCCCTTTGGTTCTTTGACTGTTGTTGGAGGTCGCGGCGGCATCGGTAAGTCCACCTGGGCATTAGATATTGGGATTCGGGCTGCTGCTAGCGGCTTAACAACCGCTTATTTCGCTTTAGAGATGTCTGCCTCACAAATGGTCAAAAAGACCCTCTCAAGGCTGGCAACGCCTCATGTTCCTGCTGACTTGCTTTTTAAACGCAATGCACTCCGGGAATCTCACTGGAATCCTTTGGCTCAAGCTTGTGCTGACGCGATGGCGCTACCATTTTGGTTGAATGACAACCCCGTAATCACCACATCACAAATCAAGGGTGATTTGCAAGATATACAAGCTCGTTGCGGTTCAGTCAGTTTGGTGATTGTGGACTATGTACAGTTGATTGAACCAATGCGCCGTGAACGTGGCGAAAATCGTGTACAGGAAATCGACTCAATCTTGAAACAACTCAGGGCGATCGCGAAACAGTTCAATTGCGCTGTCTTGGGTTTAGCCCAGTTAAAAAGAGAGGTTGATTCACGTTCCGAAAAGCGTCCGACAAAAGCTGATTTTCGAGAATCGGGAGGCTTTGAACAAGAAGCTGCTGTCATGTTGGGTTTGTATCGTGAAGATTACTACGATAAACAGACCACACAGAAAGGCATTTTTGAAGTTTCAGTTTTGAAAAGTCGGTTTAGTAGTGAGACGACTGTTAACCTTTTATTTGATGAACGATTTGGACAGTTTAAGAATTTGGCTAAGTCTCAATATTAAATACAACAGGAGTTCACCTGAGCATTGTAAGTGTTCATGAAAGTAGCACTTTAGTGATGGAATCAACCCAAAGATATAACAATTAAAAAAGTACTGTTGGTTTAGTCTAAATCCAAAAGGGGGAGAAGATTATAATGAAAATGATTTTCCTGACCATTGACAAAGTAAACAAAATCATTGAGATTGCTAAGAACTAAATCTTCATTGAAATAAGGATGAAAGAAATTGAGTTACGATAATACTGCCAAGTATTTAGCTGAATTGTATCCAGCTGAGTTTGCCAAGTGGTTGCTACCAGATAAAACTACAGAAGTTACAGTACTTAAAACTGAACTTTCAATAGATCCAATCCGCGCAGATTATGTCACATTTTTGCAAACAAGTAGCCGGATTTTGCACATTGAGTTTCAGACTCTCCCCAAATCTAATCCGCCAATTCCTTTGCGGGTATTAGACTATTACGTGAGATTGAAACGGCAATATAACACACCAATAACCCAAGTCGTGATCTTCTTGCAACAAAGTAGTGACCCTATTGCATTTACGGAAGAATACACGGATGAGTTCACAAGTCACCGTTATCAAGTTATACGGTTATGGGAACAAGATTCAGCTTTTTTTCTGAATAATCCAGCGCTATTGCCTCTTGCCCCTTTAACTCGAACTGATTCACCTGCCGCTTTATTATCCCAAGTAGCTCAAAATATCGCTAAAATTCCAGATAGGGATGAAAGGCAGAATATTGCTGGATGTACAGAGATATTTGCAGGTTTAAGGTTTGAAAAAGATTTAATTCACCAATTTTTACGAGAGGATATTATGCAGGAATCTGTTATTTATCAGGATATTTTGCAGAAAGGAAAGCAACAAGAAGCATTTCAGTTTTTAACTCGTCTGTTAAATCGCCGTTTTGGAGAAGTTAATTCTCTACTAATCGAGCGAATTCGAGTTTTACCTATTGAAGAATTAGAGACATTAGGCGAAGCCCTTTTAGATTTCTCATCAGTTAACGACTTAGTGAATTGGTTAGACCAATTAGGATAAAGCAAAAATTAGAGAGGGAGTCGGATTAAAATATCCACTCCTTATTTCTAATGTCTCTTCATACAAACATAAGACTTAAAAACCTATCCGTCATTTTATCACTATCATAATACCCCAACTAATAAATAGTTGCGTTCAAATGAATTGCTGCTGACGGATTAGAACAGGAATTTTACAATCGTTTTCTACGCAAGGCAGCCAACTGAGAATGGTTGAAATTTACCAACAACTTTTACAACAATGGGCGGCTCTCGCCCCTGATGAATGCGCTATTACTGACCGGGATTATAGATTCAAGATTAAGATACTACCCAAAGTCGAAAAGTGTTCTTTCGACAACCCTTGGCGCTCTGTTACTTCAGAAAACCTTACTTGGCGACTTCATGTAGCTGAAGATGTAATTCTCAGACAGTTGAATTTTGTTCTCCTGACAGTTTTGCATCGCTGTTCTGACCGTCAGTCCAATATTAATTTCACTTTCACAGAACTTGGAGCTATCGCCACAATCTGCAACGGACTGCGTTCAAAGCCACATCCACATCCAGCGATCGCGGCATTAGACGCATACATTCAATTACTGGAGTTTTAAAACACCGTGAAAGCACTTTCAGTCCGTCAGCCTTGGGTATGGGCAATTATTTATGCTCTCAAAGATATTGAAAACCGTGGCTGGCCCATTCATTATCGCGGCGACATTCTGATTCACGCTGCAAAAACCTGCACCAAAAAAGCCTACTTTGAGGCGAAAGAATTTTGTCAAGGTATGGGTGTACTAAGCCCAGAATTAAAAAGTCTCCGTCGCGGCCAAGTTATTGGTATTGTCACAATAGTTGATTGCCGATTCTCACAAGTTGCATCTGGTTGGGGAATATCTGAGCAGTACCACTGGCAGTTAGAGAATCCGCGAGAGATTACACCAATTCCTTACATTGGGCGGTTGGGGATTTTTGAAGTACCCGATGATTTGGTCATGGAGGTGGCTGCATGACTAAAACAGTCCCCATGATTCGCACACTACAACACCTTGGGGCAACCAGGGAAGATATTACCACCTTTATCAAAAAAGCGAAATCCAAAAAGCCATCACCAAAAATTTCAGATGTCTGCAAAAATTTTGATAGCACAAAATTAAAACCAGTTCTTCCAGATGATGCACCGATCGCCATAGTACTTTTTGCTGGTGGCGGCGGGATTGAAGCTGGGATGGTTCAGGCCGGGATTCGCCCAGTCATTGCAGTGGAATTCGACCCCACAAAACCAGACTTGAGCAGGGCGATCGCTCTCAATCATCACCACAACTTCAGCGAGTATGGCTGCAAAGTAATTCAACAGACTGTGCAAGAAGTAGCACGGTTAGGATTTCTAGGTTTTCCCCGCCACCCCGACTATCTCCACGCCTCCCCGGTGTGCGCTAACTTCAGCCAAGCTCACACAGCCAAAGCGGGTATTGCGCTTGAAACGGCTGATGATCTGAGTGCAGCGATCGCAGTTGCAGAAGCCATCCGACAGTTGCAGCCACGGGTATTCACTCTCGAAAATGTCCCACGCTATCAGAACAGTCAGAGTTTTAGTATCATCCTGGATGCTTTGGAGCAAGAGGGATACTCGGTCAATTACAGCGTGGTCAACATGGCTGACTTTGGGTTGCCCCAGGCGCGGCGGCGGCTGGTTCTGGTTGCAAATAGGGGTTTGAGCGTTGCAATACCTTCGGGAGCTAAATCTTGTGGTTGGTACGAGGCGATAGTCCATCTCATCCCCACAATGCCTGATTCACAGCTTCTACCTAAACAGCAACAAGCTTTAGAGAAATTTTTAACCGGGAATGCGCCAACACCACTGTTGATTGAACGGGTTGGAGGACGCAAGTTACCCAAGTACAAGCCAGGGTCGCACCCCGCTAATACCATTCTGCGATCCCACTTCACAGATCACAAAGGCTGCAACCGTAGTAAGTTCGCTGATATCTGGTTGCCGGATGGTACGGTCAAATCCTTGTCTATTGAGGGGGCTGCAATTTTACAAGGGTTTCCCGGTTGGTACGAATTCCCAAAAGAGACTGCTACGGCGGGGTCAATCATCGGCTACTCTGTACCACCCAGTTTTGCCGCGCAGTTATTTACTCACATACAGAAAAATGAGTTATCTCAAAAAGATTAAGGGTAAATAATTCGGATTAACTACCAACAGTTTTGAAATCATTTTAGTTAAAATGCCCTAATTAAAGTGCCTAGAGTTGGCCTATCTAAAACTGAAGAAGCTAAATTCCCTGGGATATTTCCATCAATTATCCAGCAGTCAATCCCTAAACTAGAAATAGTCAAAAACTCCTCAACTTTCTTAGCCATCCCGCCAGTAACATCTACTGATTTGCTCTTGCCCAAGAAAGGTTTAATCCGAGAATAGTTAGCTTGAGTAATATTGGAAACTACTTGCCCCTCTTGGTCATATACACCTGCATAATTCCCAACATTTATTAGTCGAATTTTAAACTTACCTTGAAGATAAAAGTATTTCGCTAGTTCTGCAAGCATTGCATCTGTCGAGAGGACAGTACCACCAATAGCTTTATCTAGAACGACATCACCAAAAATTAAAGGAATCAAACCTGCTTGTAGACTACTTTCTATTACACTAAAGTCACTCTTCAGCAGTTTCTTATTATGAGTGATTATCATAGTAATAGGTGGCAAACTTACCACTGGTAAACCTGCCTGTAAAAAAGTTTTAGCTAGTAGAAAATTTAAATCTAAAGCATCTTGGTGAACTAAGCAGAACCCTAGTTTTTCTCCCTCACCTGAAAAACCGTTAATTGTATTATATTTATTCGCTGATTGGTGGGCAAAAGAACCAGCACCGTTACCAATAATAAGTTTCAGATTAGGATTTTCACGTTTGATTAGGCTCACTTGCTCAACCAGTTCTGTTATAACTTCTCTTCGAGCAGTATAAGGTTTATCCTTGTCAGTAATTAAGGAACCTCCTAGCTTCACTAATACTAATTCCATAATCAAAGCTTTTGAGTATATTTACTGAGAAATATGCCAAATCTATTTACGGATATTTTCGTAATCATTTATCTTTTCTGTCAAGATTGTTGTGCTGAACTAGTTGAGACTAAAAAGCTGCAATTGGTAGCTTCGAGGATTTATCAGAGATGAACGGTTGATTTATGCAACGCTAACTCCCTATTTTAGTTTTCATCTAGCAATGCCTTGCCTTTCCAACCGTGACTGCGCTTGGATTTTCCGGCTCTTGTGCTGGTTTGAGGGCTGACTTTGGTTTATCGGGAGTTGTGGGGGTGAGTCTTTTGCGCTTGGAGGTTGGTTGGTTCATGCAACCACCTCCAGACTGTAGGTGGTTGCTCCCGTATTGAGTTGTGTCATGATAGGGGAAGAGTTTTCTAATGTATCCCCAGTCTCACGAGAACGTTGGGGTTTTTCATCTACTTCTTATATATTTGCATTTCTTCTTAAATGGGTAAACACAAGAAAAAGCAAAAGAATGTCCCACCGTGGTTGGCGCACGAGAATCTGTTTATCCCTAAAACTGGCCAGCAAATAACTACAGATGCAGGCTGGGAAAAAATATCATTTGATGATGCTGCTAAATTTTTTAGCACCCAAACCATTCAAGATTGGTACGAATCTTTCATTGAAGGGTTTGATGATATCTCTGATTTACTATTGGCACAGGGTGTAGATATCGATTTAGAAGATGAAGCTGCTGTAGATAAATTTTTGGATAACTACAAGCCTCAACATATCAATGTAGTTATAGCTAAAGCTGTCTATAATATTCATTCTTGGGCCAGAGTTCTACTAATTTCCACTCCTGAAGATGAAGAATACTATTTTCACAACCATGAGATTGAGGCAATTCGTTTAGGCATTGGGTTGCGAAGGTATCTAAACTTAGACATTCCAGTAATTAATGATTGTCAAGATGCTGTGAGATATCTGCAAGGTAAATACCCGAACATCGCTTGGCAACCTAGACATTGTGTTTCGGTTGCTCATCGCCTGAAAATTGCTCAAGCCACCAAGGTCTACAACGAACAAACCTGGGATGAAGAGTGGAACGAAGTTCTGGATGAAGAATTAATTGTATCCGCTCAGTAAATCGAGGTAGAAACAAAAAATCAGAATTTAAATTGGGCGATCGCTTACGTTAGGCGCACTTTGACAAAAATACTCTACCGAGTTACTCACATCAATAGAGTATATAAATTTACTATAATCATCTTTTCCAAATTCAGCTTATACTTTGATAACTATTTATACCTCTGTGTAAGTACTGTAAATCTTGCCTACAGTAATCATCCCGGAAGAGACAAACTTCCGACAAAATGTTTCTGATTCGTTAATAACTTTCTGTATTCTAGGATATCCGTTCTTTGTGGACAGCCGAATGATTCCTACAGATATGCAACGACTCATCAAAAAAAGTTCTAACCCAGTTCGCAAGAAAACAGAAGTAATCCCACCATCGACTGAATCCATTGAGATGCCTGAAAGTCAAAATATTCCTGAACCAGTGATTGAACCAAATCCACCTGTGTACATTGAAGACTACGTTTCCGAATCCGAATACATTTCTGAACACTATCGCCCCCTACGCTCTGTTGGCAACTCTGGGTGGCAACCGTCTGACGTGTGGCGAGAGTTGAGGGTTGATGATTTCTGCGGGTAAGTTAAGCTCTGACTTAATAAAAATTAATATATTCTGCTAAATTACCTTCAAAAAAGCCATACAACCCTTACTAGATAAGAGAAATAAACATTATTTACTAGTTATTTATGGGTTTAGAACTGATTCGGGCTTTTGAGTTTTATTTTCGAGCCTAGTTTTGATATCTAACTAATAATTTGGCATAACAGATACTGAAGAACCAAAACTATTAAACCTTAATGCTCCTAGAAAGTTTTCAAGAGGCATTAAGGTAAGGTTTCGTTAAATTATAGAGTTAAATATAGTGCTTAAATGAAAGTCTACATCCAGAGTAGTTAGTCAATTTCACCTTTGGGTAAAGAGCAAATGAATATTAGATGCAATTGTATGAAGACAAGGTTTAGTAAATTCAATTGGCAATACTTGCTGATTATACGCCTCTTGCTTGGCTCACTTTGATTGCGCTTTGCTTAACAATATTTACAAAAAATACAAGATACTTTCAAATGTTCTAAAGTTCATATAAATGATTTATCAGTGAAGTTTTGGGCTACAAGTAAATACTCTGGAGAGGGATGTGCTAAAAATAGTTTTACGGCAAGTATGCTGTGGTTAACATCTATATATTTATTAAGTATTGCACAAGGCATTTAAAGTCTAGATAATTCATTAAATTTGGTTAATATAGCAAGTCATGAACAAAAAATGGGCTGCCAAACGAATCACAATAAATCTTGCATCTGCTGAAAACGAAAAACTTGAAAAATATTGTGCAAACACAGGTAGACCTGCAACTGATGTGATTCGGGAGTTAATTCGCTCTCTCTCCATAACCGAGTTGTCAGCGTCTGAACAGACCACACCTACGCTAAAATATGATGTTCCCATTCTGAAATAATGGCAATTGAATTACTTGGGTTTGTTTGACGTTATCAAGGTTAGATAAAGAAATGCCCAGTAACCTGATACTACGGTTTTCCAGATCAATCGACTCAAACAGCGCTTTGGCTATCTCAAAAATCGTAGAGAGTTCACTGATGGGAGCAAGCATTGTCTTACTGCGGGTTAGCTGCTGATAGTCAGAGAACTTAACTTTCAGGGTTAACGTGCGACCTCGCGTTTCGTGCTGCTCTAACCGTTGCTCAACGATTTGGGCAATCTGTTCGAGTTCCTGTAACATCTCGTTCACATCGCTTAGATCATTTGCAAAGGAGTTTTCTGCACCAATCGATTTACGAACCCGATTCGCTTCAACTGGGCGGTCATCTTCTGCTCTGGCAATCTTATAGTAATAATGACCGGCTTTACCAAAGTGGTGTGTTAACTCCAAGAGCGATCGCATTTTCAAATCTGCGCCAGTATGAATGCCGAGTGAGTGCATCTTCGCCGCCGTCACCTCTCCAATGCCGTGGAACTTCTCAATCGGCAGCTGTTCTACAAAGGCGATCGCTTGTTCTGGCAAAATCACTGTTAGTCCATTCGGCTTGTTCTGCCCTGATGCCATTTTTGCCAGAAACTTGTTAATTGACACACCTGTGGTTGCCGTCAACTGGGTTTCCTGGAAAATTGCAGTTTTGATGTGTCTTGCGATAGTAGAAGCGTAGGGGATGTTTTGCCTATTCTCAGTAACATCAAGGTATGCCTCATCTAGCGCAACTCCTTCCACTAAATCACTGTAGCGTTTGAATATGGTGTGGATTGAAGTGGAAATATCTCGGTAGACATCGAATCTCGGTCTGACAAAGATAAGTGCGGGACATTTAGCGATCGCAGTTACTGACGGCATCGCGGAATGAATGCCAAACTTATGAGCTTCATAACTGGCGGCTGCAACTACGCCTCGCTGATTCGGGTTGCCACCGACGACTAACGGTTTGCCTCGGTAGCTAGGGTTGTCCCTCTGCTCTACCGATGCGTAGAAGGCATCCATATCTACGTGAACTATTTTCCTGGTTCTAGCGACAGATTCTTGTCCCAAGGGTAGCTCCACTACAAGCAGTCTCACTTTTCACACCACTTTCAAGCAAATAAAATCCTAAATTAGAAATCCTATAGTACACTAGCACTAGTTTGAGCCAAATTTTGCAGATATGCAAATTATTTAAAGCTTGCTTGAACTTTCTACTATCAGCCCCGATTGGTTTTTCTGTTAATGAGTAAGTGTAACAATGTGGCTCAAATTTGGTATAGCTCCAGATGGACAATTAGTCTGTGTTGAAGATGTTGGTAGTGGTAAAACTAAGCTTAAATGTCCTTACTGTTATGGTGAGCTAACTGCTAAGAAAGACAAAGTAAAACAACATCATTTTGCACATTTTTCAGCGACTTGCCTGCCTGTAGCTAATCGTGATTTCCCGATTTTACCACTGTATGATAATTTTAATATTTACCTATCGCGTAAAGATTTAGCACAGTTAAAATTGCTAGGGAAAGAATACGGCTCAATCAATTATCTTATCAGCCCTGGTTTAGTCAATCCAAACCTTCTCAAAGCTGGAATGTTCAAAAAAAATGTGTATTTAACCCCTCCAGCTTATGAATTTACTAGTTTAGGGAAAATTCCTGTTGGGGCGCTAGAATTTAGTTTATTCAACGAAGTGCAAGAACCTCTATTGCTCAAAAAACTATTGAGACTAGAGCTAGCAGCCAAACACGCCTTATACAAAAATGCAGCAGATAAGTTATATCGATTAACTGACTTAACACTTTATCGCGCTCAACTTCAACGCATTTTATCCTGCTCTTTATATTTTTTAGAGATCCAAACTAACATTGGCACCTTGTACAAGATAGGAGTTACTACTAGACCTATCCAACAGCGATTGACAGAAATAAAAGCAGATTTACTGCCCCAGTATAAAACTGTTGCTATTCAAATACTTGGAACTTGGCCACACAGGGGTAATGTAGAACTATATTTTAAACACCGCTATCATAATTACAATTATCGCATTGGTAGTTTAACTGAGTACTTCAAATTTGGTGCTACCGATGCTAACGCTGCCCTACATGAGCTACAACAAATGAAAGAAAAAGTACTCTCTCCTGGAGAGATAGACATTCTTAAGGACAACATTAGTTTATCTCAAGTTGCTATTTAGCCTATACTCATGCTCTGCAACAGCCAGGTTCCATATTTCTATGCGATCGCCAAAGCAACACTAATTGCTACTTATTAGAATTTTTGTGCTTTGTCGGGTCAACTAACCGATATGACTGGTCAGATTCACTTGTTGGAGGAAACGGATTTCCAGCAGTTGATGTTACCTCTAGCCCTGTGCCTTTCCCATTAAAATTGATTACTTCGTACTGTCCACTGGTGGGAGTGCGTTCGCCTGGACTATGCAATGAAGATTGAGCCTCCAATGTTTGATCATCTGACTGGCTTAACTGTGTAGTGCCAGCAGTATAAATTAGAGAAAACTGCCTCGTAATTTCAAAACCTGGAAGATAACCACCGTGGAACGGTATTTCTAATAGTTGACTGAGCGCCCCTTTAATTTCTGAGATTGGTTTAACGCGGATTTCTCACAAAATCTGAAAAAATGGGATCAAAAACTGCGAC
>NZ_JAVRBM010000013.1:0-148484 GCF_034531255.1 Nostoc sp. ChiQUE01b
ATTATTAACAAATTTTTATATCTGATTTGTTCAGCAGTTTCGCACCGGGAACTAGACTTGTCGGAAAATAACGATAAAAATGTCTGGTAGTACTGATAAATATAGTTTACAGCCATTTTAATTAAAATTTATCAAAATGCTAGGTGCATAAGGTTTCAAGGATTTCTGGTCTTATTTCCCGGTAACTCTATTATTATCCAGCCAAAACAATTCAAAATTCAAAATTATCAATTCAAAATTAATACCCCACGCATAAATGCGAGGGCTTGAATATCGATACTACGTGTTTGATTTTTTCATAATTGAAATTAGGGACTTGTATCCCAAATGAATCAATTCCAAATTTCTTTCCTATTAATTTTGAATTCAAAAAGTGGTCATCAGGAATGGGGAGCATATTTTCCGGTGTTGTAGAGTTTCTTGTTCTTGACTAATAAATTTCGTCTTCTTCATCTACCCAATCTTCATCCCCTAGAAGTTGACTGTAAACCTTAGTAGCTTGAGATATTTTTAGGTTGTGAGCTGCTGTCACACAATTTCTTGGTTGCCAGCCAATGAGGGTGTATCTTCGGTGTAAATATCTGACAGCATCTTTGGAGTCATTAATTACTGGAATATCTTCTTTAATGTATTTTCGCAATTGGACTCCTAAACGAATTGCCTCCATTTCATAATTGTGAAAGTAGGGTTCTTCAACATCAGGTGTAGAAATCAGTAATCCTCTCACCCAGGCGTGATTTTTATAGATAGCCTTCGCTACAACTAAATTGACTTGTTTTGGTGTCCAGTTGCTCCTTTGTAGAACTTTATCTATTGCTGATTCATCGTCTAAATTTATATCTACATTAGATTCTGAAAGTATTTCCGAGATATCTGTATTTTCTAGGAACAGTTCGTACCACTCTTGAAAAGTTTCGGGACTAAACAGTTTTCTGGCTTCTTCAAATGAAATTTTCTCCCATCCCGCATCTGTAACTATTTCATTACCAGTAGGAGCAATGAACAGATTCTCTTCTTCTAGCATCCAAGGGAAGGATGTATTGTGATGTTTTCTCTTTCGTTTACCCATTGAACAACTTCATGCCATTGCAATGTATACGACAAGCGGCCTAAGCGTCTACGCACTCAACTCTAAGCTATCGTTGATTATTTGGTAGGCTTCTTTACCAAGGGACAACTTTTGTTTGTAACAGTACGTATATCAGAGAAATAATGCATTACTTTATACTTATTTTAGGCATGGTATCACCCACAGAAATCATCCACGCGGATATCACGCCACATATCAGACACTTGCCAGCCAGAGTTACCCACGGAGCGCAGAGGGCGATATTCGGGTATGTATGCAGATTCAGGTACTTCGATATATGCGGGTGGTATGGGTTCAACTACTGGTTCTGACTCAACTAGGGGTTGAGGAACTTGGATCTCAGGTTGAACAATTTTGTCTTCTGTTGTTGGGTTTACTTCTATTTTCTTGCGAACTGGTTTTTCAACCTTTTTTATAAGCCGACGCATATCCATAGTTAGCATCAGGTAAATACAAAGCAGGATCTCTGAGGATAGCAAATTAGAACTCAATTCGAGTGCTGTGTATGAGTTCCATTTAGACGCTGGTTAATATTACCTTCGCTTGCAATTTTCCTGTAGTACGTTGTTTACTCGTAGAAGCGGGAATATTGCACTATAGTCTGTAGTATTGTACTAAGAATCTAAGAGCAAAAACTAGAAAAGCGAGTTTAACTATTTACGTGATGACTTATATAACATCTTCCAGATGGAGATAGAATGAACACTATTAATGGGACGGGCATTGAATGGTAACTTTATAGTAAAAGTACTGCCTTTGCCGAATTCACTTTGCACATCTATGCTGCCGTGATGTGAGTGAACAATTGCTTGAACAATGGCTAGTCCCAAACCAGAACCACCAGTATTACGAGAGCGATCGCTATTCACCCGATAAAAGCGATCGTAAATTCGAGTCAGTTCCTTCTTTGGGATACCAATACCCGTATCATGAACCCGAATCACAGCATGATGGTCACTGCAACCCAGGGAAACCGTAACCTTCCCGGATTTGGGTGTATACTGAATTGCATTGACAATTAAATTAGAAACCAAACGGTAAAGCTGGTCACTATCACCGACAATATTTACTGGCTCATTTACCTTTATCCTAGATTGCAGCATTACACCTGCCGCAATTGCCATCGCTTCAAATTCCTCGACTAAATCGTTGACAATATCATTTAAACAACATTCTTCTAGTTGTACTGGTAGGTGTTGTCTATCCAAACGAGCCAATAATAATAAATCTACAACCAAAGTAATAAGTCGCTGATTCTGACGGTGGATAGTTCGCAGAATGTCCCTCGTTTCTTCTTCGTCCATCTGCGACATTAAAAGCGCTGATTCCACCGTTGCCCCTGTTGCAGCCAAAGGCGTTCGCAATTCGTGTGCAGCATCTGCTGTAAACTGTTGAATTTGTCGATAAGATTGATAAATTGGTTGCATAGCTAAACCAGCCAACCACCAACTAGCAACTGCAACCATACCCATTGCGATCGGCAATCCCAAACCTAAACTTAATTTCACACTATCCAGATAACGATTAAATTCTTCAAGACTTCGCCCCACTTGCATATAGCCCCAATCCCCATTATCTGGGGTGTGTAGCACTAAGGAATTTTGGTGGTAATCATTGCCTTTGCTGTCTTTGAGAAATGACCATTTTTCATTGCTGAAGACATTAGACAGTCCTTCTGGATAATTACCAGCAGTAGCAATTAAGCGTCCTGAAGTATCAAAAAAACGTACATAGTAGTGATCTTTATTAACTACACCAAGAAAATGACGTTTAGTATCTGACTGCTGTTGAGTGCAGCTGGCTCCAATTCTACATAGATTTATATTTGGGGATAGCTCCTGTATAACGGGTTCCAAACTCCCAGGTTGCCTGAGCTTAAATTCAATACTGTCATGCAGTGTTCCCGCTACAGACTCAATTTCACTGTCTAAAGCTACTACATGGGCACGGAAAACAGCTCTGTAGACACCGAAAGCACAAACGCTTAAAATTGAACCCATGACGAGGGCATACCACAGAGCTAAACGAACACGAGTTCCTCGAAACAGTTTATTTTGATTCATTAGTCAGATTCAGACGATATCCCATACCGTGTAAAGTTTCAATCGGGTTGGCGCAGTCGAAGCAGGCTAGCTTGCGACGCAACAAACGTACTTGCGCTGCTACCACATTGCTAGCAGGTTCTGCACTCACTTCCCAAAGCTGATTGCGAATCTGTTCAGTGGTAACAATTTGATTTGGGTGCTTCATAAAATATTCCACCAGTTGGAATTCCTTATTAGTTAAAGAAATTTCCTGTTTTTCCCCCGTAGTATTTTGACCGACAACTGTACTATTGCTGTAATCTAGAGTAAAGTTACCAACGGTTAGTTGTTGAGGTTGTAAGTGGGGATAACGCCGCTGCAATGCCCGCAACCTTGCCAGTAATTCTGCCATTCCAAAAGGCTTAACCAAGTAATCATCAGCACCCGCATCTAAACCAGCAACTTTATCTTCCATGCTATCTCTAGCTGTGAGCATCAAGATAGGCAAAGAATTTCCTTTTAAACGCAGCCTTTTACACAATTCCAAACCAGTAAATCCTGGGAGCATCCAATCTAAAATCGCCACTGTATATTGTGCCGAACTATTTTCTAAATATGCCCATGCTTCATTACCATCCATTACCCAGTCAACTAAATACTTTTGCTGCTTCAGCGTTCGCTTAATAGCAGACCCCAAATCTGGCTCATCTTCTACTAGCAGTACCCGCATATCAAATTGAAAAGTTAGAGGTTCGTAGCAATTCTGTGAAATCAGCATAGTTAATAACAGGGTTATCCCTTAGAAACAGATTGACAGAAGTTTATGAAATTAGGATGAAATTCTGAGTTATTAAATCATGTATACAAGCAAGCTATCTAAGACTATAAACAGATGCTACAGCCTTGGGAGTAGATAATCTATAAGAAAAACTCAGTACATTCCATTGCTCAATTGGTGTGAGTGATACTCAGTTAGAGAAAGTAACAAGTCTAACTAATTGCAAGAGGTCTACTAAGTTATTTTTTATTCTGGCAGGTAATGATGAAATCAAGATGAAATATTAAGCCAGATCATAAAACAAAGCAAACGCATCTAAAATATGAAAATATTTTAATAACAAGGGTTTGAGCATTTGCTTATTGAGGCTACTTTTTCATCAAGATTATTACTCAGCAAGAGGTTCATAAATTACCTACGTTGCCCTGGATCACAAAGTTTTTAATTCCACTTAAAATAAATTAGTAAGATTTGAAATTATTAATAATTAATATTTGAAAATTGGATTTAATAAATAAAAAAGCTCTTAATATTAACTTATTTGTAAATTAAATGTTAAGAGCTTTTTTTTTTGAATCATGCTAAGTTTAAAAATTTACCTGAAATCTAGCTACACCTATAGGTATTTCTGCATTAATGCCAACAAGATTAGCAGATAAACGGTAGACAGGGCCATTACCAAGAAATGGTTGTTTGACATTCTTGATATGAATCTTTAGCTTAGTATTAGGAACAATTGGTTCGGCAAAAGCTAGCAGTATAGTTTTGCCATTTACAGTAACATTAGTATTAATTTTTCGACCATTCTCTTCGTTTATAACGACATCATTACTATCATCACTCCACCTGACAGTAGTTGGAACTTGAATTTTTAACTGTGAAACACTCTTGCTATTTTTGGGAACGTGTACTCGCAAAGTATGTCTAACAGGCATCCAGCGAGTCTGAGGAAATTGATAGTTACCATCAACATGAGGAACATTACCATCTTCTTCATTGGCACTTGCATAGTTGGCAGGAATTAAAAGTGCAGCAGCTAGAGTAGATATAGCAACGTAAAATAGCACTTTCTTCATGTTTACTCCTCACTTAATTATTAACGTCAGCAAATCAAAATGAACCTGTGATAAATCAATACGGAACACTCTGGTAAAACTAAAATTAACTACCTTCTACGTTTCTTGCTTTTCACAATCTGAAAAAAGATTAAGTGTAAAAGTTTTAATTTGTTACACTCTTACACTTCGTAATACCAACATTTTCAAAAGTTTCCATGAAAAGTTAGTCTACGGTTACACGTTAATTAAAGGAAGTTAGAAAAATTACCGTTAACTTGTTTACCGTTTGAAGTTCAAAAGGTATATTACCTTTATTGATCAGTTTGGCAGGTCTAAATGAAATCAAGATGAAATTTATGATGAATGTCAAAATTTAAGGATTAAAATGTAGGGAATTGAGCTGTACCAACGGGAATCTCTATTTCACTACCAACAACCTTCGCTGAAAAGTGGTATACAGAAGCTGGGCCTGTCACTGGTTGTTGAACTTGATTAAAATTAACTAAGAGTTTAGTGTTAGAAATAACCTTTTCAGGGAAATCTATAATAATATCTTTGCCATTGACGGAAATATTAGTATTAATTTTCTGACCATTCGCGTCGAAGACATCAATGTCATTACTCACTGCTACAGTAGATGGAGTTTCAATAATAAGTTGGAAAAGAGGGTTGTTGTTTTGAGGGATGTTTAACCGAAAAGTATGTTTGACAAGCCGCCAACTATTAGTAGGATATTGCAAATTATTTTCAATATTAGTCTCTTTGGCACTTGCATGGCTAAAGGAAATGAAAGCTGTAGTGGCAAGAGCAAACACTGTACCTGTGTAAATCAATGTTTTCTTCATCTGGAATTTATAAGTAAATATTATGTAAAATAAGCTACATATTTTTGCTTATTGAATGAACCTTTACATTATGAGTTTGACAGGCCACGATGAAATCAAGATGAAATTTTGGCTAGTTTTAGAAAAATTAAAGCAATTCCCAATTCAGTGAGGTACAGAATCAATCTTTTTAAACGCAGAGGAAAGCGCAGAAGCAATATGATACTCTCCATCTTCCTCACAAATTCCTAACTCATATTTTATTTCCCGACAGCTCTATTTATTGCTCTCTTCAAAGACTTAATGGAGACATCCAAACATGAGTTTGACTGAAAAACTTCAATCCGTATTTGTCATCATTGCCATCTTAATTGGACTGATACTGGGACAAATCAAATGGGTTGAGGAAAACGCTGTATCTTTGATTGTTCCATCCTTGATGGTCATGCTCTATGGGGTATTTCTAAATATTCCACTTAATCGTTTAGGTCAGGCATTTCAAAACTACAAGATGACCGGACTTATTTTGGGAATGAACTTTATTTGGACACCTGTTTTTGTTTGGGGATTGGGAGCTATTTTCCTACGGGACTCTCCCGATCTTTGGGTTGGGCTAATTATGCTGATGGTCACACCTTGTACTGACTGGTATCTCATTTTTACAGGGATTGCCAAAGGAAATGTTGCTTTAGCTACAGCCTTCCTTCCTTGGAATATGATCTTGCAAGTGGTTCTCCTACCCGTCTATCTGTTAGTTTTTGTTGGAAAAATGGTGCAGATTGATACAGCAATTTTTATCGAAAGCATTGTACTGGTTTTAGTTATTCCTATGCTTTTAGCGTTTATCGCTAAGTGGTTAATACCAAAGGTAAACGGGTTTTGGCGTGAAATTCCACTGAAAATAGCAGCAGGGCAAACGCTATTTCTGTGCTTGGCAATTACAGCGGTATTTGCCTCGCAGGGGCAAACCCTAATTCAGCGTCTAGATGTGCTGCTAAAAACGTTACCACCTATCCTTATTTTCTATGGAATTACCTTTTTGCTGACTCAAGTAATCTCACAATTCGGCAACTTTAGTTATGAAGATTTTGCTTGTTTCAGTTGTACAACACTTGCGCGCAATTCACCCCTTGCATTAGCGATCGCTACATCTGTTTTTCCTGATCGTCCTTTGATTACCCTTGTTTTGGCTATTGAACCACTTATCGAACTGCCTGTCATGGTGCTAGTCTCCCAGTTGTTGCTCTTTCTGCGTCGTAAAGGGCGGTATTCTCAGATGGAGAAATAGCTAAATTGGCGTTACGATTGTATATTCAGCTTGACGTTTAAAGCGAATAGTTTAATATTATAAAGAGTCGTAGCATTAGGAACACAGGTTTTTCCCTGGAAGACCCCTCAAATCTAGGAATAATACTTGGTGGTTCTGATGCGAATGGGCAAGCTTTATTGAGAAAGACGAATTACTAGTCTATCTAGCTAAGAGTGTAGCCGTTACTAAATATCTAACAATTGGCTTAAACTAGGTTATCAGGAGCGAAAGGACATTGGTAACTTGGATCGCCTGTCTCCACCTGAATAGTTGGATGTTCAATGCTAAAATTATCGTGAAGCTCGCGGACTACCCGTGCTAAAAAAGTATCACCCGGATAACCTGCTGGTATGACAAGGTGAACAGTGAGTGCTGTTTCTGTAGTACTCATTGCCCAAATATGTAGGTCGTGAACTTGAGCTACGCCAGGGAGTTCAGTTAGATAAGTACGGACAGCCAAAGGTTTTATTCCTGCTGGTACAGCATCTGTAATCAAATTCAAGGATTCCTGCAAAAGTCCCCAAGTGCCAGCTACAATCACCACAGTAACAATCAAACTCACCGCTGGATCAAACCACAGCCAACCTGTAGCAATAATTGCAATACCAGCTAGTACAACCCCTACAGATACCACAGCATCTGCAACTAGATGTAAGAATGCGCCTCTGATGTTCAAGTCACTTTTACGCCCCGACAAGAACATCAAAGCACTTACTGTATTAATGAAAATTCCTATAGCTGCTACTGTAATTACTATTCCTCCTGCTACCGGAGCAGGTTCACGAAACCGTTGAATTGCTTCCCAGCCAATACCGCCAGAAACAACTAGGAGAAAAGCGGCGTTTAAAAGCGCAGCCAAAATTGAGGTGCGACGCAGCCCGTAGGTGCGACGTGATGTCGGGCGACGACGGACGAGGATGCTTGCGCCCCAAGCAAGTAGTAAACCCAAAACATCACTCAAATTGTGACCCGCATCGGCAATCAAGGCAAGGGAGTTAGCAACAATGCCATAGGTTGCCTCAATGAGGACAAAACCAGTGTTTAGGGCAACACTGATAACAAAAGCGCGGTTGTAATTACTGCCACCGTGATCGTGTCCGTGACTATGATTGTGAGACATGACTATCAGCTTTTAAAAAATAAAATAGGATTTCTATATCTCTCTTCTATCTTAATAACAGGAATTATCCTAGTTTTGAACTTTGCCTATTAACATACAAGCAGTTGATTATCGTTTTTTATCAAATTAGGGACAGTAGTTAAATGATGAATTGAAGAAGAAGTCAGAAGTCAGAATTCAGGAGTCAGAATCACAATCGGTTAGGGATTCAGACCCCAACCAATTGTAGACACCGTGCAGACGATGGGGTTTTAAACCCGTTTATTCATCCGCCAGTCGCACAGAATTCAATTCTGTTAGCGGTAGCGGGGCGTTTAGCCCATTCTGACTCCTGAATTCTGTTTGATAAACTCATTTGAAACAGAACTGTCCCGCAAGCAAGACAAACTCGCTATTGATTAAAATTAAACCGACCGTTTAGCTTTTCACCGCCGACATCCGCAGTAATTTTCACCTGATATTGACCAGTTGCTTGTTCTGATACTTCTGCTTCGTAAAGTTTACCATCAGCGTTGTACGCAAGAGGTACCGACTTTTGCTTCCCATCTGGTAGTTGAATTGCAGCTGTCACTTGAGCATTAGAAACTACCTCATGCTTCTCGCCTTTTTTCAAATAAAAATCTAAATGAGTTCCTTTATCTTCTTTTTCTGTGACTAACTCTAAATGATATTGACCTGATTCAACAACTTGGCCACCATGTGAATGTTCTTTACCTTCTTGTGATTCATCGTGTTTATGAGAATGGTCTTTCTCATTATGTTCTTTGGATGAATCACCTGATTTAGTAGGTTCGGTTTTTGAGGTATTTGCTGCTGTGTTTGTAGTAGATTCTGTGTTACTATTTGAATTATTTTCTTGGCTTCCACCATTACAAGCTCCCAAGAAAAGTAATCCTATACTTGTAAAAGCAACCAAACCTAATTTTAATGATTTCATGGGTTCACTCCTCATCACTTGTTAATAATTAAAACACAATTTGGTATCTGAACAGTTAGCAAAAACATAGAAAAATATTCCTAAATACCAATTTACACGCATTACAGCTACAAATCATTCCTCCTTTGCCGCCTGCTCCCTTGCTGCCCATTTGTAGCAATTTGAAAGTGAAATGGTACAAACCAGTTAACAACGAGCAGGTAAAGGGTAGGGCATTATCATCCCTAGAAAATATGAGGTTGTTACCTCATACAGTTGAACCTTGGGTAAGTTCAATATTTTGTATTGGTGTGGTCTTTTTCGGAATCAGAAACTTACGAAACTGCACATAGCAAGCCGGAAGCACCAGCAGAGTTAAAGCAGTTGAGGTAAATAAACCACCTAACACCACAACAGCTAATGGCTGAAGAATTTCTTTTCCAGCTTCACTACCAATTACCAAAGGCACCATACTGCGTGCTTGTTGCAACCGCTCCGTCACCGCTTCGCGGGTGCGATAAATGTCCGTATCCCAACTGAAGGTGGCTCTTACAGCAGAGGAAGAGCGTAAAGCTTCAAGTCCAAGAGTTCCGTTTATTGTACTTTCTATAGGACGAGTCACCAGCGACTCCGCTTCCTCTGGCGCTAAACCAGGGGCTTCGGTCTGAATTTCGACTTGAGGCGGAGAAAAGCTGGGAAACACGTCCAGTGGCATTTGTGTAAGGACACGAAAGCCCCAAACAGATATGAGGATGGAAGCAATAACTACTAGCCCGCGTTGAGCGATCGACCATTTAACAATAGAATTAAGCATTTTTAAACGTGTTAAGGGATGTCTGCTTGCTGTGCAGCTAAGTAAGTTTAAAGATCAAGTACTTTACCTACTCTCCCAAATGAAGATGAAATTGAGATGAAATTTTTAGGGACAACAGGTGGAAATTTCAGGTTAGCAATTGTTACTAAACCATCAACAGTCAATCCAATTCGCAATTGCTAATTCCAATGGGAATCCAGCAGAAGATTGTAATCACGATTTAGCTCAAACAGCAGAAGCCTCACAACCCACTCTTAGGGTTGTGAGATGAATGCGTGGGAATGGGGAGATATGGTAATTAATGTATTTTGGCGCAGCCAGAACCATTAATCACCATGTCGAGCCATGACCTATATTCATTCTGAACTGTTTTTATTCTCGATATATTCTTTAAGCTTTGAAATTGTGACTCCACCGCAGCTAGCAATAAAATAAGATCCGTTTCAAAATGCATCTTTCCAAAAGAACTTTTCTAAATGTTCTGTATATTCTTGACGTAACCTGCGCGAAGTTAGTGATTTGACATTGTTGACGAGTTTACTAATTTGTAAGTCTGCGTGGTATTGAAATAGCAGATGTACATGATATTCTTCTCCATTGAACTCCACTAACTTGCAATCCTACTTTTCGAGCAAGTCAACCAAATATTTTATAGTCGTTTTAATATTTCTAGAGTAAAGGCTTTGCGCCTATATTTTGTCGTCAAAACTAAGTGGGCTTTTAAATCACTTACCGAACGACCAATGGAAGTCAAAATCATTCTTCATTAACAAGAAAAATATCATGGTATGATTAGTGTAGCTTTAAATGATAACACCCATTTAGCTAATAGGATGAAAGTAACCTACCAGTATCGACTAGAGGCAGAATCAAATCAAAAACTAATCCTTAATGAATGGCTGAGAATTTGTCGGTACTGGTATAACCGCCAATTGGGTGAACGCTTCTCTTGGTGGGAAAATAACCGTCATGCTGTAAATAGTTGTCCAATCTTTGTAACCAGACTCCCTGAGTTGCTAGACCGACCTAGCTACTACAGTCAGAAGCTCCAGCTACCAGTCATCAAAAAAGACTTGAGCATTGTACAATGGTCAGGCGAGTTGCTTGATTTCAAAAGTGTAGATTCAACTATCCTGCAAGATGTTTGCAAGCGAGTTGATAAAGCTTTTGAGCGTTTTCTGATTGGGGATTTTAGCGGTAAACGTTCTGGGAAACCACGTTTCAAAACTGAGGCAAGTTTTAAAACTATAACGTTTGCAACAGCTAACAATGAATGGATAAAACTAATTCGCAAAAATTGGCTATATATTCGTTTGCCCAAATTGGGTATATTCAAGGTTCGGATGCACCGACCTATACCTGACGGATTTACTATTAAACAAATTGGCGTTACAAAAAAGGCTGATGGCTGGTACATTCAGATGGTACTAGAAAATGTATCTGTACCAAATCAAATCACTGATATTATTCCCAGTTGGAACAACTCAATGGGAATTGATGCTGTGTTGCAAGGCGATGACTATCTTGCAACTTCAGAAGGCGAAAAACTCTCATCTTTAAAACCATTACGCCAGAATCAAGCCAAGTTAAACCGCATTTCTATTAAACGAAATAAATGCAAGCGGGGATCTAAGTCTCGGCGTAAGTTGGCAAAACGCGAAGGTAAACAGCATCAGAAAATTGCTAGAAGTCGTAAAGACTTTCAGTACAAAACTGCTCACAAAATTGTGAGAACTGGGAAGAAGTATTTTTTCTATGAAGATTTGAACCTCAAGGGGTTAACTCGACGTAATAAAACCAAACAGGATGAGGATGGAAAATATTTTCCTAATGGGCAGTCTGCTAAGTCAGGATTAAATAAATCGTGGGCTGACGGTGCTTTTGGGCAATTCTTTGAAATATTACAACGCATAGCCGAAAAAGCTGGTGCTGTAGCAATTTCACAGAACCCACAATACACTTCAATGATTCTCAGCTACCGCAATGATATTGTTTTCACTGATTGCGGTATCAGAGAATATTGGGATGACCAAAATACTTTGATGGTTGACCGTGATATTAACGCCGCCGTCAACTTGAAAAGACTAGGGTTGGGCATTTTCCCTAGTATAAAACGCCGTAGTGGGAATCTGAACATAGTTGGAACTATGGATGATAGTACCACGGAGGAAATCCTTCATACCCTTCATCGGGCTGCTGGAAGCCTGCACTATAACCGTTTCGGTTCAGTGTAGGAGATGTCACGGCTGAATCTGCTGAAGGAGAGCTTGTGTTTGCTGATACCGAAGAGTATCTCCTTGCTGTTGAAACAGACTTGCAGCTTGCTCTAAATCATTAATGGCATTTTTGCGATCGCCTAAAGCATATTCAGCAAGTCCTCGGTTGCCGTAGGCATCAGCTAAGTTGGGGTTGATTTGTAATGCTTGGTTAAAATCTGCGATCGCCAGTTTATGATTTCCCTGTCTATAATTCAAAAAGCCCCTATTGTAGTAAGCATCTACAGACTTCGGATCAATTCTAAGTACCTGGTTAAAGTCGGTAATAGCCGCTTCAATGCTTCCTAGTTCCGCATGAGCAGTTCCTCGACCGTTGTAAGCATCTGTATGGTTGGGGTTGAGTCGCAGTGCTTGATCAAAGTCGCTAACGGCTGCTTTAAAGTCTTTTAATTGAGACTTTGCTAAACCTCTAAGGCAAAAACCTTCGTAGTATCGGGGATTTAACTGTACTACCCGACTAAAATCTTCTATTGCGCCGTTGAAGTTACCTTGCTCAAGCTTTTGCACTCCCTGATTATGGTATTCCTGAAAATTCATCTGTTGGATGCGCGTTGGTGCTTCTTGTGCAGCATGGACAGCAACAGGTATTCCACTCAGTACGCTAGTTGTTATTCCTAAGACGGTAGCAGCTTTGCGAATATAGTTCATAGCTTGACTTTCTCCTTGATAGATATATCAAGACAGATGCACGGGATTGTTCTCGACTAGATCCATCCTAAGCGGTTTCAAGAAACTTAGAGATTGAAACCCAGCCAATAGGCGTGAAAGTGGCTGCCATACACGGCATTTTTTACTTTGCCAAATGGAGGCGATCGCTACTCTCATCCCGCAGCTCATGATAAGTCTACATCTCTACGTCACCGTATTTTGCTAATGCCATATAGGACTCATATTTGATTTTTGAAAAATCAAATTGGCTAGAAGCTTGCCATACAAAGGTTTGTTTCTCAGTAGGTTTAATAAAATTTAAGTATAATTCCTATATACTTGGTAAATATTTTTATATATGCCATTGTTGGTTCATTTTACTTATCTAAATGTTCTGCCAAAGAGCAATATAAATTGATGATGTGATTGTCAGCCAAACTGTAATAAACATTTTTACCTTCTCGACGATAACTGACTAAACGCATCGCTTTTAATAATCGCAATTGATGAGAAACAGCTGATTCCGTCATTTTCATCAATGCAGCTAAATCACAAACACATAATTCTTGGAAGGCCAAAGCTGATATCAGTCGCAGACGATTCGGATCTCCAAGTATTCCAAAGACTTCTGCCATTTGTTTTGCCTTGTCTATAGACAAGATTTGTGTTTGAATTGACCGCACATTATCCAGATGCACCAAATGGGTATCACACTTTGGTACGCCTGCATTCTGAAGCAATTCCAACTGTTCTTCGCTTTGGCGCTTGTTCATGGCATTAAGTATAGGCAATGGTTATCACTTTCAATTTTAACTAAAATTAAACTATTGTACAGTTGAACATCTATTCAATTGTTGTATTAGAATATTGGCAGTTAACCTTTTCGCCTTGGTTGTAAAGCTGCCATGACTCAAACTCCTTCCCTCAAAACCCAAACTTTGCAAATTGGTGGTATGGACTGCGGAAGCTGCGCCAAGACGATTGAAGTCGGTTTGCAGCAGTTAAATGGTGTTACAGAAGTAAAAGTAAACTTTACGACAGGCAAAGCCAGGGTTTCCTATAACCCAGAAGTCTTGAGTGAAAAGACTATCTATGACCAAATTAGAAGTTTGGGTTATACGGTTGAACAGAGTCATGACCATAACGTCGATGTAACTCCTGTGAAAACGCTACAACTACAAATCGGCGGGATGGATTGTGGCAGTTGTGCCAAGACGATTGAGGCTGGGGTGCAGAAGATAATAGGCGTAAAAGAAGCATCGGTCAGCTTTGCAAGCGTTCGTTTGCAAGTATCCTATGACCCGCAACTGGTAAATGAGACGGCAATTTCTGACCAGATTAAAAGTTTGGGTTATACAGTTGAGAAGGGTGTTGAGGCAAGTTCCCATCATCATACTGATTCTTGCGATGGCGAAACGCCTGCCGTAGGCGATCGTGACTACGAACACCAACATGAAAAGCCAATAAACAAGCCAAAACAAAAGTCAGACCTGGCAAGCTGGAGATTCTGGATTGAAAATCGCCGGGGGCAGAGTGTCATACTTGCAGGTATAGGCTTAGTTTTGGGCTTAATTTCTCAAAATCTAGCGCTACCTATTTGGATAGCACGGGCTTTCTATGGCATCGGCATAGTAATTGCTGGCTATCCGATCGCACGGGCTGGTTTGTTTGAATTGCGCTTGCGCCGCGCCGATATGAATCTGCTGATGACGATTTCAGTAATCGGGGCTGTAATTTTAGGGGACTGGTTTGAAGGGGCGCTAGTCGTCTTTTTGTTCACTTTGGGTACAACACTGCAAGTTTTCACCTTTGGTCGCACTCGCAATGCCATTCGCTCTCTGATGGATTTGACTCCGCCCACTGCTACCGTCAAGCGGAATGGTCAGGAGGTGACAGTTTCCGTCGAAAGTATTCAGCTAGGTGAAACTTTAACAATTCGACCAGGACAGCGTGTGGCCTTGGATGGTGTAGTTGTTTCTGGCGCAAGCGCCATCGATCAGTCTCCAATTACAGGAGAATCAATTCCAGCAGATAAAGCTCCAGGTGATAATGTTTTTGCTGGGACACTGAATCAGACAGGCTTTTTAGAAGTCAAAGTTACTCACACTGCTAGCGATACAACTGTTGCCAAAATTATTAATCTTGTGGAACAAGCTCAAGAAAGCCGCGCACCCTCGCAGCAGTGGGTGGATAAGTTTGCACAGGTCTACACACCGATAGTCATTTTAGGAGCGATCGCCATTGCTTTAATACCAACCTTGGCATTTGCTCAATCGTTCAACGTCTGGCTTTACCGGGCACTAGTAATGCTAGTAATAGCCTGCCCCTGTGCTTTAGTAATTTCTACTCCTGTCTCGATTGTTAGCGCCATTGGTGCAGCAACTCGTAAGGGCGTTTTGTTCAAAGGGGGTAATGCGCTGGAAACGGCTGGACGTTTGACTACTTTTGCTTTTGATAAAACTGGTACGATTACGCAAGGACTACCCGTTGTACAGAAGGTTTATGACCTTGGCAAGGTAAGCGCGAACATGGTATTACTGATTGCAGCTTCAGTTGAGCAACAGTCTGAGCATCCTCTCTCCAAGGCAATTGTAGCCAAGGCTCACGATCAAGGGATGGAGTTAGAAACACCTATTAACTTTACTGCACTACCTGGGAAAGGGATTCAGGCGAACTTTAAGGAACAGTTATACTTCATAGGCAATCAACGGTTGTTTTTAGACCAAGGTATTCGCTTATCTGGTGAAGCTGAATATTTGTTAGCTTCTATTGAACAACTCGGTCAAATTCCGGTGCTGGTAGGAACAAATGAAGGGTTATTAGGAGCGATCGCACTCTCTGATGGTATTCGCTTGGAAGCGACGGAAGCCCTGCGACAGTTGAAGCGGGTTGGATTAAAGCGATTAGTAATGCTAACGGGCGATCGTACTGCCGTTGCTCTTCAGATTGCCCAGCAAGTTGGAATTACAGAGTACCGGGCAGAACTGCTACCAAAAGATAAACTTGAAGAAATTCAACTTCTGCGTCAAACAGGAGTTGTAGGTATGGTTGGAGATGGTATTAACGATGCTCCTGCGCTTGCTGCTGCGGATATTAGTTTTGCAGTTGGTGGAATAGATATTGCTCTGGAGACAGCAGATGTCGTGATCGTAGGAAGTGATCTGAGACGACTTGCTTATGCAGTAGAACTCAGCCGTCGCACTGTATCTGTAATTCAACAGAATGTTGTCTTTTCTTTAGTAACAAAAGGTTTGTTTCTGCTATTAGGAACCTTTGGGTTTGTTGGGTTAGCTGTAGCTGTTTTAGCAGATACAGGGACTTCCTTATTAGTTACTGCAAATGGAATGCGGCTATTTAGAACCAAGGCTGTCAAGGATTAATATTAGCGGGTGATGCTGCAAAGCAGCCGCTACGCGAACGCCATAATTAAAGATACAGCAGTTTTCGTTTGTATGAAGTACAAATTTACAGGTTGTGAGGCATGAGGCAGAAAGTTTGTATATTTGATTTTGAGTTCTGCATTTATACTTCACTTACTTGCAAACCTACTCTCAACCTCGTAAACAGGAAGATTCGCCTGCATTACAGCCTGGGGTGATGCTAGGGAAGCTGACATCTTGTGCCATTGCTACTAGCGAGACTTTTTATGCTAATTTACCTTTATTAATAACTCCAGTAGCTTGACCGACAAACTATAGTTTTAAAGAGTAATGTCTTGATAACTACCCAATTGCTTATCCTGATTACAGTTTTTTTGATAGCAAGCGTCATCAGCGTTATCACTGGTAGCACTTCTTTAATTACTGTACCTGTAATGCTTCAATTCAGGATTGAACCGCGTACCGCCCTAGCTACTAATATGCTGGCATTAACTTTGATGAGTGTTGGTGGTACATTACCTTTTATTGGGAAAGGAGTAATTGACCGCCGTCGCTTACCACTATTGATAGTTCTAACCCTAATTGCATCAATTGTCGGAGCGTTACTTGTTTTGGTTGTGCCTTCAAGGTCAATGCCACTTATTATTTCTATTTCGATGATTGTAGTTACGGTGCTATCAATTGCGAACAGGAAAGCCGGAATAGTCCCAGCAGAGGCAATACCTTCACGGATAGCAGAAATTGCAGGCTATGTAGTCACCTTCATTCTTGGTATTTACGGTGGCTTTTTCAGTGGCGGTTATGTGACTTTACTCACAGCAGCCTACGTGATGTTATTTCGCATGACATTTGTTCAAGCAATAGCTACGACTAAGCTTATTAATATATTTTCCTCGTTGGTTGCCACTATCATATTCATGATACAAGGCATTATTGATTACAAGTTGGGTATGATTCTTGGTCTTACAATGTTTGTAGGTGGAATCATTGGCGGACGTATCACCCTTAGCTTGAGTACTATCTGGCTACAACGTATTTATCTTACAGTTGTGAGTATTCTTACAATTGTAACACTACGTAAATCTCTACAGCCTAATCAGTCAACTAGTACTACTGGTGAATTAACACCTTTAGTCTAAAGGGACTCGTTCGGGAGATATTCCATCATTCTCCAGCATATCCTGCAATTGAGTATCCTGCTCAAACCCAATTCGCATATCTAAGGAAACAGGTTGACGAACAAGCTGCAAACATTCTCGAATCTGACTGGGTTCCGGATTGAGTGCTTGGGCAATTTCAGTCACGCCAGCGATGTAACCAAGTTTTTGAGATAACTCTCGCTGGGCACACTTGATTTTGTTCAGTTTATCAGCGATGTGAATTTTGAATTTCCACAAATCAGAGGAAGAGTGAATATTTTTGGAAGTTCCTTGCTTCAGGAGATGAAAGCTGTAAAATTCGCATTTCATCCCTATCCCCAAAATCAATTTTCCAACACAGATTCTGCTACCTTCCCATTTTCCACAACAGCCGCACTTCGCTTAGGTAACAAAAACCTACCAAACTTTGAGTACAAAGCAGGTAAAACCAGTAAAGTTAACGCCGTAGAAGTAAACAACCCACCTAACACTACAATCGAAAGAGGTTGCAAAATTTCCTTCCCTGGCCCCACTGAAATTATCAACGGAACTAAACCCAAAGCTGAAGTTAAAGATGTCATCAAAATAGCGTTGAGTCGTTCCATTGACCCAGCAATTAATACTTCTTTTAAAGACATTCCTATCGCAACTTTTGTAGTGTAATTATCTACTAATAATAATCCGTTTCGAGTAGCCACACCAAACAAAGTTACAAATCCTACCAATGAGGCTACAGAAACAACTCCACCTGTAAAAGCTACCGCAATTACTCCACCCACTAATGCAATGGGCAAGTTAATCATAATCATCGCTGTTGAAGCAATTGATTTTACAGAAAGATACATTAGTACTGTAATCACAACAAAGGAAATAGCACTGAAAACCAGAATATTTTGTGAGGCTCGTTCTTCTGCTTCAAATTGACCTCCATATTGGATAAAATAACCTGGAGTAAGTTGCACTTGTGCCTTAACTTTATTTTGAATATCTGTTACTACAGAACGCAAATCTCTGCCTTTAGCGTTAGCAGATACCACAATTAAACGTGAAACATTTTCCCGATTGATAGTATTCGGCCCAGTGCCATAAGCAACCGTAGCAACTTTAGCTAAAGGGATTTTATTTCCATCAGGGGTATCAACTAACAAATTTTCAATTGTTTGTAGATTGTTGCGATACTGTGGTTGCAACCACACAACCAAATCAAAACTTTGTTGCTTCTCTAAAACTTGAGAGACTACTTTTCCATTGAGCGCAGTTTCAATGATATTAGATAATTGTCCAATAGTTAAACCGTAGCGAGATGCAGCAACACGGTCAAACTTAATTTGAATTTGTTCAATAGGGATCTGTGGTTCGAGCTGTAAATCTACAATTCCCGGAATAGATTTTATTGCGTCTTCAACTTGCTTTCCAAGCTTGCGAAGTTCTTCTAAGTCGGAACCAAAAATTTTGACCGCGATTTGACTCCTGACCCCAGACAAAATTTCATCAATACGGTGAGCAATAAATCCACCAATATTAGATGCAGCTCCTGGTATTTCGTTAAACTCTTCGCGCAACCATTCTACAGTAGCTGCGCGATTTTTCATTCCTTTGTCACTCAACCCAATATCAAGGTGAGCCAAATTCACAGGTGCAGCATCTGCATCATTGGGGGCGCGTCCGGCGCGTAATTGAATATACTTTAATCTAGGGTCGTCTTTGAGTTTATCTTCCAAAGCAAAAGCAGCACTATTGGTAGCTTCTAAAGATGTACCTGGATAAAGTGCTAAGGTATTTACCAAAGTTGTTTCTTGGAATTCAGGTAGAAATGCCCGTCCTAAAGCTGGGAAAATAATAATTCCTGCTATCATTCCCGCCGCAGCCACAGTAATAACAACTATCGAATTTCTGATAGCAAAATCGAGAAAAGGGTAATAAATCCTTTTACAAACTCTTGGTACAAAAGGTTCCCTCACTGACATTTTATTGTGAGGTAATAAAATTGCACATAAAGCCGGACTTACAAGCAGCGCTTCTAAGCTAGAGACTACAACTACCACCAGATAACTAAGACCCATTGGGCCAAAAATCCGACCTTCCACACCAGCGAGGGCAAATATTGGAGAAAAGACGACTATAGTAATTAAAGTTGCCCCAATTAGAGATTCCTGGACTTCCTGTACTCCTTCAAAAACAATTTCCAGTACTGGACGAGGGTTGGGAGAGTATTTATTTTGTCGCAACAAACGAAAAACATTTTCTGCATAGACAATGGCATCATCGATCGCTGTACCAATGGCGATCGCTAATCCTCCCAAAGTCATTGTATTCAACCCTAAGCCCAGAAAAGATAATACTTGCAATGAAAATATAAAAGTCAGGGCAAAATTCAACAGCACAACTCCAAGAGTCCGCCAATTCATTAAAAAAGGGATGAGGATAACTGCTGCAATGATACTACCTTCCACCAAGGCTGACCTGACATTTTCCACCGAAGTATCGATATAATCTGCTTGGCGGAAGGTTTGATTTACTTTAATTTCTTTCGGTAAACCTGCTTTTAGCTCAGATATTGCGGCTTCAATAGCGCGGGTGACGGTGGGAGTATCAGCTAGGGGTTGTTTATTCACCATCACCACAACAGCATCTTTCCCATTTAAACTACCATCGCCGATTTTCACAGCACCACCAATTTGCACTTGGGCGACATCTCCCAGGCGGACGGGCGTTCCTTGACGGGCGACAATGACAGATTGTTGAAGATCATCAAGGGATTCAATCCGCCCAATTCCCCGAATTAAAGTTTGTTTATCAGGAGTAGTCAAAAAGCCACCAGGAGCATTGACATTTGCCGCCTGTACAGCTTCACTTACCTGTTGTAAAGATACATTAAAAGCTTGTAGTTTGTTGAGGTCTACTAACACTTGATACTGACGCACATCGCCGCCATACACAAGTACCTGACTGACACCGGGAACTGCTAAAAGGCGATTCGTCACTTGCCAATCAACAATTCTGCGGACTTCCATGAGGTCGATTTTAGTAGCAGATTGGTTATTGCCTTCCCCTTCCACAGTCAAGGCGTACTTTAATACAGTACCGATGGGGGAGCTTGTGGGGGCAATTCGTGGGGTTTCAACTCCTTCTGGTAGCTTGCTTACAGCTTGTTGCAGTCGTTCTTGTATCAACTGGCGGGCTTGAAAGATATCTGTTCCCCAGCCAAAAACAACTCTGACTACAGAAAGTCCGGCTGAAGAAGAGGAACGAACAGTAGTTAAGCCTGGAGTTCCATTAATGGCACTTTCAATTGGTAATGTCACCAAAGATTCGATTTCTTCTGGTGCTAGTCCAGGGGCTGCTGTCTCAATTTCGACTTGGGGAGGTGCAAAGGCTGGAAAAACATCCAGTGGCATTTTGGGAATGGTATTAAAGATGATGACTAATGTGGAAATGAGCGCAGCAATTACTATAAGCCAGCGTCGAGAGATTACCCATCTAGCAACTGTACTAATCATTTGGTTTTTGGTTAAGAAATGGCGAAGGGTTTGTTTATTTCTGATAAACGGGTAAGTAAATTTAAATATTAGGTGTGGCTGTTGCTAACATCAAGCCCCAAATCAACCCAAGGCGAACTTTAGTTGCGCCACAGATTTCAAAGCTTGAGGAAGTAAGCAGTTGATGAAATTCAGCTTGGGAGTAACACTGCTTGTGTCCGGAATCAAATATTTTCAATAAAAAGTCGCATATTTTACACAAAATATAATCTCTGCACCAATCCAAAATTATTAATTTACCATCAGGCTTGAGAACCCTTTTCATTTCCGCCAATGCAGCATCGGGATCATCAAAATAGTGAAACGAATTAGCAGATACAACTACATCAAAACTGCTACTACTAAAAGGTAATGCCGATGCCGATGCAGTGGAAAACGAAACATTAGGGTAATTACGACATTTCTGTTTAGCAACGAGCAGCATATTTTCAGAAATATCTACTCCAATAATCTGTTGCGTTGGATTGTCATTGAGTAGTAAATGCTCAAATTCCCCTGTTCCACAGGCGACATCAAGAATTGTGGCTTGTGGTGAGATATGCACCCAAGTTTTGAGAAAAGTAAGTGTCTTGGTAATATAAGTATTCCAGCGCTGGTCATAGAAATGCGCCATTTGGTCATACTGTTGGCGAACTACTGTCTCACTCATAAGTACACAGGGAGTTGATAGTTTTTATAAATTTACAGCATTCCTAAATAGGATATGAACAAACTACATTCTTATACTCTCTGCGTCTGGAGCGTGAGATTTACAAACTGTCTGTTCACAATCTAAATATTCTTGCTGTAGGTTGGTTTAATATTAGAAAATCTAACAGAACCAAACTTCAGGTATTATCTGCAACTTCGCTAATCACTAACTACCATCTGAATGTCGAGGACGATCATGCTCCTCAACATTTTTATCAGAAGTAGACAGGGTTGGTTGCTTGTGGTTATCGAGATAAACCTCTGTTTCATAATTGAACCCGTCGTACTCTAAATTACCTGCTGGTACTAAACGTGAACGGGTACGACGATTAGACCAAAAAGCACCTCCCATGAAAGCAACTGTCGCAAGTGCTGCTCCTCCACCTGCTGTTAACCACAAGGGTGGTGAGAAACTGTTAGTTTTAACTTCAGTTTCTTCTGCATGAGAATCACTTTCTTCGTTGTGTTCTTCTTCTTTTGGTTTACTACCACCCCGCAATGATTGAGCGTAAAGTTGGGGCGCACGTTGGGTGACGATCGCATCTTCTTCAAACAAACCCGTCTTCACCTCAACCATGTCCCCAGAGGTTTGACCCAAGGTGACTTCCGCAGATTGAAAAGCGTTCCCATTTTGGATGTAGACCATTTTTTTCCCATTCGCATCGACTACAGCCGAGCTAGGAACCGCCAATACAGGTGCAGATGCTTGGTTTGTTAATACCTGCAATTCGGCGAACATTCCGGGTTTGAGTTGTCCGCCTGGGTTATTTACTTCAGCTTGGACTGAGATAACCCGTGTTTCCCCTTGTACTACCGCACCAATCTGTGTAACCTTTCCAGAAAAGGTACGGTCTGGTAAGCTAGCAACTTTTAGACTTACTCTTTGACCTACTTTTACTTTGTCTAAATCTTTTTCATAAATATTGGCTGTGGCAAAAACCCGACTATCATTGACAATAGTCATGAGTGTGCCACCTGCATCATTAAAAGTTTGACCAAGGGTAACTTCGCGATCGGCAACTTTACCGGAGATGGGAGCAGTCACTGTGACCAGTCCGTTGGCGTTAGGACGGTTGCCTATTTGTTGCAGTCTAGTATTATAAGCAGAATCACTAAGACGTAAACGCTCTTGTGCTACTTGAACAGCAGACTGAGCGCGTTTCATTTGAGCTTCACTTTCAATGATATCTCGTCTGCTGTTGGCTGAGGTGAGTTTGGCTTTTGCTTGTGCTAATTGTGTTTGAGATTCGAGCGCGTTGCGACGTGGTAAAGCGCCTTCATTAACTAACTGTAAATCCTTATTATATTTTTCTTCAGCAAATGCTACCTGGCTTTGTGCTTGGGCAATATCGGCGTTAGATATTTGCCAATACCTTTGATAATTTTGTTGAGCTAATCTGGAATCGGCTTGCGCTTGCTGCAAAGAAGCTATAGCTTCCGCTCGTTTTTCTTGGGAACTAACCCGTAACTCCACCAAGTCAGGACTAGTGACAACGGCAAGGGGTTGGCCTTTTTTGACTACAGCACCGGGTTCTACCAACAATTCAACCACTTTTGCCCCTGTAATTGGAGTATTCACTTCCACTTTTTGGCTAGGTAAGGTTTCAATCTGTCCAGTGCTTTTAATACCCAAAGCCAGCCGTTGCCGTTTCACTGGCTCGACTTTAATTCCCAACCTCTGGGCGGTTTCGGCATCAACTTCGACAGAACCACTTGCTTCGCTTCCACCACCCTGAAATGAACTTGCACCGCTATGGTCGTGTTCAGCACCAGCTAACACAGCTGTGGGAGTTGTCAGTAATAAAAGGCTTAGGACTGTGCCGGAAACACAACGAATTGCTGTAGGTGGTTGGAGACTTTTAGAGATTCCCATCGCTATTTTGTGTCCTCGAGTTACTATAGTGTAGATTTATGCTTAAACTTGATTAACTTTTTGAGCGGGATTTGGGGAACCGCTTTTGGCAAGCTAGCTAGCGGTTTCGCTCTTGGAATTTGTTTGCGAAACCAACTTAACCACTTAACTTAATAGTTTTTCACACAAATATGAAATTGGGATGAAATTAGGACGAGAGATTAGCATTCAAGCAGCTGACCCACTAACTTGCAATGCTAATCCAACCTGAGTTCGGGATAAGCTGAAACCCTTATTACACCGTTGCTTGATTCTAAGATATGTCAACGTGTTTACGTCGTTTCCGTCAACGAATGCTGAATAAATCTTCTTAACCCGAACTGACGTTAATCTAGAAATATCCCCAACAACTACCCCACCAATTATTCCTGTCACCAAACCACAAGCCGGAAGATTCCTGAAGCGATCACAATACCCATCAACACTGGAAAAGCAACGAGAAATACGACAAAAGACGCTATTATATCTTTGTTCCCCTGTCTGAAATTCAACAAGTGCTAGGCATCCGTTCCCAAGGCGACCCTGCTTGTCCACTAGTTCGGGACTTACTCAAACAGAAAATTGCTCATCTTGAGGAGTAGATTTATCGTATGAAAGAATTGAAGGATGAGCTAGAGGCATATCAACAGTGTTGGGCAAACCGACCTTTGAATAATCCTTGCAATAAAGAGCTTTGTAGTTTGATTGAGGAAGTTGCTTGCTCTAATATACCTGTTCACAATTTCCGAGACTAATAAATTTATTAATTGACTATATACCCGAATAGAGACTTTAGAATGACTTTAGTTTCTTGTAGACTACTAACTTAACAGAATAATTGAAAGTAAAAAAATGAACATCAGTACAGGCGTTAAGACAGTATTGAGTGGAGCCGTAGCTAGTTTTGCATTGCTTACGTTAACCACTACCGCTTCCTTTGCCAACACACCCAAGGGAACTGTAACCCCGAATCAACCCGCCAGGGCTGTAAACGAAGCAAAACTAATTCAAGTGCTGACCAGCCAAAGAACAGCGCCAACGAATCAAACACCACAGCAGCCAAACCAAACTGGATGTAAGTGTTGCCAAGCAATGATGAATAAAATGCCAGGAATGATGAACAATATGCCGGGAATGATGAACAATCAAGACAGTCCATCAAGATAGAGCTTGATAAATTCCTCGGCGAGAAACACATTTTTAAAATGCTAGAAAAAACTAAGAGTCTTTAGAAAAGCCTCGCCGAAACAGACTAATGAATTAATTGCTAAGGAAGTCATCTTATGGTTTAGCTTAAGTTCCTTAGCTAAACCATAAGATTTTGATATTTATCATAACTAAGTTCAATTCAAATCCTTCTCCCTACCCCAACAAAAACCGCCACATACTCCTGCACTGAAAACATAAAAGCCCCCACCTCCTACAGCACACCTCCAGAAAGCTCCCTAGCTCCCAGTAGTCCTTCACCACTCCTGGTTGCCATTGCCGGGAGACGAGATTGTAGACTTGTACTGGAGTGACAATTGTAACATCTGCGTTCGCCGTTCGCTGTCTTCGTATCCTTTGGAGAAGGCTTAAGCTTCGCTTCTCGCCTCCCGCCGCCTTCATCCCTGCTCGATTAACAACCGCCCTCCACAGCCTACGATTGCTCCTTGGGGTAATGGCAGCGATAGAAGGATGAATGGGAACAATTGTTCCCAAAATATGACTAGAACAATGATTCAGTAATCAAAATCATGATGAAAAATCAAGTTTCGGGCAGGAGTCGGGCCAAAATGAGGCTTTGAGCGTTTAAGCATTTGTCAGCTACCAGCAAATCTAACCACTGTTTTGAATTGCGATTCTTGGCATAAGTATTAGGATAAATATATTTTATACTTTTACAAACTAGAGACATCACAGCAACCATCTATTAAGCTGTTAATAATTGTTAACGAGCCTCCTAAAGAACAACTTATGTCTTGAGATGCATTGCTTTTTTGTTAAAATTATGTATAGGTATATAAAGGACTTTATAAAATGTGAACAATATGGCGTTTCATCAGCAATACGTCAGTATTGAGCAGCCAGCTATGAGTCAATTGATTCGAGAACTCCGGCAAACTCTAAAGCTGACCCAGGAGAAGTTTGCGGTTCACCTTGGGGTGTCCTTCCCAACAATTAATCGCTGGGAAAAAGGACATGCTACTCCCTCTTTTTTAGCCCTTAAGCAAATTGAGATACTTTTGAATCAGCTATCGGAGTCAGCTGATGCCACGGTACGAGAACGCTGCCAGTCCATGCGAAGGAAGTACTTTTTATAAGGAATTAAACGCATGAGGGCAGAGAAATTCAGGACAATAGCTGAGAAGTTGTTTGGTGGAGGCGGTGAGTTGGGGGCGTTGCTTCACTCGCACGATTGGTCACAAACGCCATTGGGTGCTGTCGAAACCTGGTCAGACGACCTGAAAACGGCAGTGCAGATTCTACTAACTGAACTTGATCAAACTAAGCCATTCTTCAAGACGCAGCCAGATACCCAAAAGCAAAAGAATGGCTCTGCTGAAGCCGCCTTACACCAAGCGAATCAACTCAATGCGTTCCGAGTCAAACTTGCCGATGCCCTTCGTCCGCTCACCGATGCTTCAGAGATACAAGCGATCGCCGCTCGTATTTTGGGTGAGTCTTTAGGAGCAACTCGTGTCATTTACATCGAAGTGGTGTCGGGTGGTGAGGAGGTTATGGTTCATCCCAACTACACTAATGGTGTAGCCCAGTTGAGGGGGCGATACCGCTTGGAAGACTACCGACGCAACCTAACTACCGATCATCAGGCTGGGCACACCCAAGTTGTCATTGATATTCCCAATAATCCCAAATATACGGACACCCAGAAGACGAGATATCGTGAGATTGATATTGCTGCACACATTGATGTGCCGCTGATCAAAAACAATCAATTCGTTGCCCTGCTTGCGGTTCAACAATCCACACCGCGTCAGTGGACTCAAACCGAGGTCAAACTGGTTGAAGAAACCGCAGAACGAACTTGGGCAGCTGTTGAACGTGCCTATGCCGAAGCTGCCCTACGCGAATCAGAGGAGAAATATCGATCGCTGTTTAAGTCGATGAACGATGGCTTTTGCATCATCGAACTCATCTATAACGAACAGCAGCAGCCGATTGACTACCGCTTTCTAGAAACGAATTCCGCCTTTGAACGGCAAACCGGATTGAGTGACCCCATTGGCAAAACGGGACTTTACTTCGCGCCCAATCACGACCCTGAAGTTTTAGCACACTATCAACAGGCTCTGGTCACTGGTGAGCCGATCGAGTTTGAGATTGGGATGGCGGATTTAGGGCGACATTACCGAATCAGTGTCAATCGGCACGGCGACTTGCATAAGAAACAACTCGCGATCGTATTCAACGACATCAGCGAACGCCAGCAAGCCGAGGTGGCATTGCGCGAGAGTGAAGAGCGTTTCCGGCTGATGGCAGACGCTGTGCCGCAAATCGTCTGGATTACGGACTCAGAAGGTCGAGTTGAGTTTTTCAATAAACAATGGAGCGACTACACGGGCGTTCCTTACGAACCAACGACGGCAGCCCAGGTAGCTGCTAACTTCGTTCATCCGGAAGATGGCGATCGCACAATGGAGGCATTTAACGAAGCGCGGCGCATCGGCGGCGTTTTCTCGGTCGAACACCGAATTCGCTCTGCGGCGGGAACCTATCGCTGGTTTCTGGTGCGTGCCGAGCCTTACCGAGATCAGCAAACGGGCGAGATTGTGCGTTGGTTCGGCGCATCAATAGACTTGTCCGAAAACTCCAAAGCCAGACTGTTCAAAGCTTTGGGGCAAAACTTTGATATCTTTGTAAAAACAGAGTCATAAGGGTTTGAGATAGTTAGCGATAGTTTAGAGGCATAAAAATTAATTCCTAATTTTTGAGTGTTGATGATGATTGCTAATAGCTAAGTTGGCAGAATTAAGCTACCAATTCTTAATCTAACTAATCCGCAAACTGTTAAAATAATCTGTTCATAAGTATCAAGTTTTAAACGAAATCTTTGTGAGGCTATGCGGAATATCTTGAGCAGGCGTATCAAATGCTCAATGAATATCCGATTACTAGACAAAGCTTTGTTTTCATCTTTTTGCTGTTGAGTAAGTTCTCGTTTCGGTTTTCTTTTATGGGGCGTAGTGATGTTTTCCCCACCTTGAAATCCTTTATCACCTGAAAAAGGTTGAGATTTATCAAATTTTTGCTGAGATTGACGAAACAATTTTATATCTGCTGTTGGCCCTGGAACACCTACTTCTACCTCAACAATATCTTTTCCTTCTGGCATCCCAATCATTTGGCTTTTTAAAGTATGTTGTCTTTTCTTACCAGAAAAATATTTTTGTTGTTCTTGTTGGTCAGAATGTCTATATATTGGCTGTTCCAGGCTATCGACCAATAGCCTAAAATTAGTTAACACTTCTTGAACAAATAGTAAATCGCTCTCATTATTTGAGACTTGTTCTAATAAACTAGAGGGTAAAATATCTCTGAGGATTGGTATCCAGTCGTGAAATGTATCATTGGCTTCCGTTTTGGAAACCCTAAACAACATTCCTAATACTTGAAATGTCGGCATCTGTCTTAAATAGAATAAGCATAAACAAACTTGTTCTGGAATTGATAACAATTCTTTGCGACCTCCCCCAGCCGCATTAACTCTTATTTTTTGCCTTTCTTGCTGAATTTTAATTTCCTGGTGACGTTTGCTCGCACAATGTAGTAGTGATTGTAATTGTTCATAACTAATTCCTAAAATTTGTTTTGTTCTTAATGGATACTTTTGGATATAATCAAAAACCATAACTAAGTTTGAAAAATGGTAGACACTCAATTCAACGTTTTACCATTTTTCTTTTCCTAAGTTAATATTTCGGACAAGTCTAATAACCATCTATAACGATCGCCGCAGCCGCAGCCGCCCCCTATAGAACTCCTGCGTAAAAGAGACAGAACAGCCAGTACCCCAAGTTCCGACCAATCCCCCAAATTTTCGCCATGCAGAGATACCCGATAGTAGCGGCAGGGCAAGCGATCACAAGAAGGTGTCCGGGTACGGGTACGCCATCGCACACAATTGCCCCTATGTAGAGTTATTCGGGGTGATAGCACACCACAGAGTAGCGAATGACAACCATTGGTTGTCAAAATCCAACTGGATGGTGTCTACACAGGCCCAAGAGGCTAGGTTCAATTTTTGCAAGAAATTAGCAATGTCGATCCCGTTTCAAGTCGTAAATGACTTTCTCCAAATACCAGTTTGCCGGCTTGCCAGGATTAATCTGTTGTTGGTGCTTAAGTAATCTGATAGCAACAGAACCGTTACCAGAAAGCAAATTTAGTAAATCATTCTGTAAACTTTTGCTTGCGCCAGTACCAAAATACTCTACTTCTAGTGGGTGTGTTCGTACCTCTAGGCTTTTGAGTTCTACTATCTGGCATTGCACAAGGGACTCTTTTTGACGTGCTTGCTCCATGAGCTTGTCAAGTTCAGACTTGTTTTGGAGTAGCTGTTTGATTTGCTTGTCCAATTCAGCTTTTTTCTTGTCTACTTGAGACTGTAAATTGCGTACCTCTAATAATTTGTTTTCTAGGTCTGTTAAACTTTGCATAATATTGGATTGATTTCGTTCTCAATCTACCATCTACGGGTTATCCTAATATCAGCATCAGAATATACCCGTAACTACGGAATTTTTTTATAATAATCCAGTTTTTGACTTAAGGGTGATAGTGCAGTGCTTGAGCGGCAGATGGGTGACAATGTTATCGCCGCCATTATGTAATTCCACTTTCAAATTTTTTGCCAACTGTCCGGAAAGTCCAAAACTCTAGCTGTATACCATTACATACCGAATCTACTATATGTAAAGCCAGGGACGACAGCCTAATAGTCCCTTATGTAAATTCCATTAGTTAAAACTGTGCTGGTTCTACAAAGCGCAGTTTTTTTGTACAGGTAGCGAACTAGCGGTCTGCCAACCCAAAAAGGTGCTTGTGGAAAAAGGCACAGGGGTAGAGAAAAGCAATGTAAGAATTCAATAATGCAGTAATGCAACCTTTAATATTTGAATACAAAGGTGATTAGCTCATATTCTACTGTAGGCGGCAAGCGTAGCCATGCCGTCAAGCTTATCGCTCTGGTAACTAACGGTTATCATCAATCAATATGCTGTAGCTATTGTGTAGTAATAGTTATAGCCTCAAATTGTAAAACAAATACAACTTGCTAAACTCGTTGCACAATGGTATCTTGTCTAATATAGTAGTTTCAGAAGCATTTGCCAGTATGTTTGTACTACAAAAGTAAGAGGAAAACAAACGTGAGTTCTTTCAAGCAGCTTCCATTATCAGACCTGAGAGAAAGCCTGCCGAAGTTCAAGCGTCAGGTGCAATTAGGGATGAAAAGAATTGCTGCTACTTATTATGGGCAAGTAGTTGGATTCTTAGTACCTTTAAAGGATTTGGAAAAAGCTCTCTTAGATAATGCCATCAATAAAAGTGAAGAGATGTCATTGTCAGATTTTCGGTTACATCTAACCGAATGCTGGGAGCGTTTACAAGTTGATGTTGATTGTATTTATGTAACGTATCATACACGCAGAGCAGTTGCATTCATTAGCCCTCGGTTGATTGCCTATCTTCCGATTCCAATGTCAGAAGTTGCAGATAAACTACTTGCTATTAATAGCGGTCTTATTGAAGTTGGAAGTTTAACTCAGGAGAAGTAATCATGTTTGAGATAGTATCTACCACAGAACTTCAGAATAAAATAAAAAATTTACAAGACTATTATCCACCTGAAGCCTGCCAAGAGATTAATCATTTTTTAGAAATACTTAAGCAAGACGGACATTTAAGTAAAACAAATTTTTACGATATTAATACTAATGAGATCGCAGGTTCATATTGCAACTTGTTTTACAAACCGTATTTTGAAGAAAAGAAAGTATTACTAATCGATATCAAAATGAAAGCGGCAGATATTTTTAAGCAAAGGTTTACGATTGAGGATGATTGGGATGATAAGAACTGTATAGATTCCATTCCCCAGTATGATAAGCCTAAAAAAATGATCGAGGCGATTTTACTTATTCATCAAGGAATAACAAACTCATATGAGCTAGGTTACAAATTAGGTAATAGAGGAAAAAAAGACGTATATATCTCTCGACATGGACAGTATGCAAAACAAGCTTTGGAAGCACTCAAGCTGATTACAAGGATGCGTCAGGGCAAGAAGTGGCTAACTGAATTAACCCAAAAGGGCAGATTAATTGCTGAAGCACCTAATGAAGATTTACAAGTCAGGCTGCTCATTGAAGCTATGTTAAGTTACCCTCCTGTTTGGCGAATTATTGATGCAGTCTCACTAAAACAATCACAACTAAATAGTGTGCTAGTTTTAAATGATGAAGTAGTTAAAGAGCTTACTTTTCCAGAGGTATTAAAAGACGCAGATACTAGTAATCGTCGCTCACAGACTTTGAAAAACTGGATAAAGTGGATATCTAAAAAGTCAGGAATTCCTATCCGTCTCCATGAATCAGGGGTACAGCTTACAATTCCAATGTTATTTGCAGAAGTACTGGATAGTGCAGACACTGACTAACTATAAGTTTTCTGAGCTTTATAGCCAATAATTTATAAAAAAAACTGATGCGATCTTTTTAAAATTTTTGGCTAAGTTGAAAAATTAATTTATGGGTCTTAAGCCATAAATAACAGTAAAAATATCTAGATTGCATACTTGCATAGGATTTTTAAGTAAGTATAAACATTACCAATGGAAAGGAATAAGCTATGGAATTAATTCTGAATAATTACATCTACCAGAATGTATTTGCACGGAAAGAGCAGATAGTCCGCGTTTACTCCCAAAGAGAAGGGGCGAATGGCAGAGTTGTTTTAGAAGATATTGTAGAAATTTTGTTAACTGATATACCTTCAAATCCTAATAAAAAAATATCTAATAAGGCTGATTACAACGTACTTACTATAACCCAAGATAAAATTCAACTTTCTGGAATTAAGCTGATTGAACATGAAGGTTTGCATCTTGCAGATGTAGAGCAGCTTTATGATTTCTATAGTTTTTGTGATGAACTGGCGGCAGAAGAACTCTATGAAAGTTTGGGAGAGTGGCTAAGTTTCCAAGTTTGTACATTGATTAATAAAAGATTAGCTCACTTAGGCGAAATGGTAAGCCAGATACCTTTCTGGGAAAAGTATACTTTAAAAGTTTCAAAATTATTTGATGAAAATCAAAAAATAACAATTAGAGAATGGTTGATTGGCTCTTACGGTTTAAGTGTTTCTTGGATAATCACTACATTTACGAATAAAGTTAGGAACATGATGGCTAGTGCCTACAAAGTGAACTCTGGTGAAAAGGCAGATAAAAATGAAGGTAATGTGAATGTATATTATCCAAGAAATTTTGCTTTTGTTGCTCAAACAATAGACTGGTGGGTTGAGAGTGATGATTGGAGTTGGTTAAAAGAAGTAATAAAAACCAGTGTTGCTGTCAAAAAACCTATTGATGAAGATAAAGAACAAGTGAGGAAATTGAAGAAGGAGGGTTTCAGTATTGATGATATTATCCAAAAAGTTTGGAATGTGACCCAAACTTCCCATCAGGCTGAAGATGGAAATTATCAATACAAAATTTTGAAAGCTTTCGTTCAAATGCTCTAAGGGGAAAAAATGATATTAGAAAGAAACGCTATAGAAATGGAAGATGCAATCAAGATATTGCAATCAAATGGTCTGCAAACAAATACACGTCGGCTAGGAAGCAAAAAAACCTTGATAGCGAAGTTAGTGGATGGTTATTCACTCATGATTGAAGATGATAAATCAAGTCCTGGTTATTTATGTGCTTATTTAAAAAGTGATGAGCGCGGAGTTATTACAATTTGGCATGAAATCACTCGTAAATCTTTAGCATTAGCTATCAAATATATACAGGAGCAACTTGGAATAGCTTCTAAACAAAAACCATTTGGTGAGCGTTGGAATATTGTTGCTGCTGCTGTAGTTAGTCTTGCACTGGTAGGTACGAGTTATGTACTTGTTAGCAATAAAGTAGCTGAATGTAATACTCAGCAATCTCAACAGCCTCTAATTCAACCTTAGATTAGAAATATTGGAGATTTGTGCCACTTAATTGCAAAATCGAAGACAATTGCAGATACCGCATCCTTGCACCAGGCAATGTCCAAAATTAAGGTTGATGAAGTCATCTGTATTAAAGGTAGCACCCTGATAGTTTTTTACACTCCTGGTCAATGCTGGGAATTCCGTATCATCAGCCGCACAGGTGGCATATTTGGGGAACAAAAGATTTATTACACGGCGGAGGCGGCGTTGAGAACTGGGTTGAGTTGGCTCAGAGATGAGTTGTGATCATCAATCGTTATAGCTTCTCACTGTAACAACTGGTCGCATAGTCAGGTGGTAAGTAATACAGATATGCTATCTGAAACAAGTAGTTTTAATGTACTATAAAGTTTAAATACTGACTCACGCACAGCAAAAATCATCGGCTCTCAAATTCCGCCACCCGGAGTTATCAATAGAGCGTAGAGGGCGATAGCTTTCGGAAATATAATCAAACTCGGAGGCTTTAGTTTGAGGAAAGCGTTTGTCTTTATTATTACATCACTGTATTATGAAGTAAATTATGCTGAATTATAAGGGTTTCTTTTCCGGTGAAGTATAACTCAAATTAATATATCAATCCTTTTAGTTGTGAGGAACTACTTTATCTGATAGATAGCTGTTAGGTCAAGATAAAAAATTGTTATAAGATAATATGGAAGAATCAGAAATTACTCTACAAACAACTGATATCTTAGCAGATTTAGGAGAAATAGTATTAGACTCTGTACTCGAAGGAATTATAGAAGAGCTTCCATTTTTTAGTACTGCTGTCAAGTTATCTAGACTATCAAAAACTATTACTGACCGTGTTTTTTTACTAAAGGTTCAAAAATTTATTTTACATTTAGATAAGATTACCCCTGAAAAAAAACAACTTTTTTTAGATAAGTTAGATAATAATTTTGACCAGAAATCTAAGGTAGGAGAATGTCTACTTCTTATTTTAAATCTTTTAGATGACCTCGATAAAGCTCAAATGTTAGCTGTATTATTCTTAAAATTCATAAAAGAAAAGATTAATCTAGAAACATTTAGACGATTAGCTTCGGCTATAGACATCGCATTTGTTGAAGATTTAAAAAAACTACTTAAAGATAATCAAGAGTATAGCTATCTAAATCATCTAACTCGTTCTGGACTTACGGAAACATCTTCAACAGGAGTAGTTCTTGAAGGATATGGTGTAGCCCACATCAGTGTACAAATTTCTGAATTGGGTAAATTATTTGTGACCTTGATGAATGAAAATGAGTAGAAATATAAATAAATCAGCCACAGCAGCAATCTTTACTATTTTTTTACAAGCACTGCTCTGGCCTCCTTGCCCCAGGGCAGTTTTTTTGTATAGGTGGCTGAGGATCTTGCACCCACTACCAACAATCGAGTTATACATGCAGTGCATTGTTTACTCGCTGTAATCAGAATATTGCGTCGCAGTCCGTAAAAGCGTTAACCTCAAGTGTAGCAAGCATAAACCCTGATCATCGGTAAAACTCCTAGCACAGGCATTTAAGCAATGGCAAAGATTCAGCAGATTTGGCAACGTTGGATTCCTGGACTCCTTGAGAAAGCTGTAAAGCGTGGAGAAACAGTGGAGTCGGGAGCAGAAGTTACTAAAGCTGCTTTGGAATTGCACCTGTAACTGCAACGGATCAATCCGATCTGGATCACAGTGGTTAGGTGCGATGTCGAATAATGTCGCCTGCTGCACTGGCTTGGTTTCCCTCACCTTCTGCTGATACTCAAAGATTTGTACTTTCCACTTCAGCACGGGAGTAGCAGTCATCACTAATAACTGCTTGCAACACGTTAGAAAAGTGCCAATTCTAGTGTTAAAGAGATTTAGGTGTTATTTCTCGACCATTACCCCAAATATCTCGAACAAATATTCTAGTAAAATTCTCGTCTAATCCGGGAAACTGAAAATCGATTAAGTATTCTGGAGTACCATATTTAAAATCTGCTGGATTAATAGTAACTAAACCATAAGGAGATGAATTATCTACTTGCGTTAAATCAATCCCTTCTTTTGTACTAAAGTTTATTTTTCTATTTTCACCCGAAGATTGAATTTCAATTTCATTAAAGTCTAGTTCCTGTTTAGAGCTATAAAATTTAACAGTTAGAGGAGATTTGCTTACACAAACTGTATAGTTATTAGTGTCGTGATAAACATCATCAACCTCATCTAAAAAATATAAAGGATTAACACTAGGGTCGATTCGTTGTGCTGGCATTATATTAATATCGCCAAGACGTATTTCAAAATGTACATGAGAGTAACTAGCACCAGTCCTACCCAGTTCGCCAATTGGGCTACCTAATACTACTAACTGCCCTTGTTGCAAAGTTTGATTATTACCAATATCAAAATTATCTAAATGTAAGTAGACAGAATAGTATTTTGTATAAGGCTTACCGTTAAAATTAAACGTTAGGGGATGTTCCACTACAACTACCTTTCCTCCATTGGGAAATCCACACCCTAAATCACCTTTTTCGCAATCTTCCTGAACTTTATAAACAGTACCAGAAGCAATGGAGTAAACTGTATCTCCTTTGGTTCCTTTCAAATCTAAACCTCTGTGGTAATCATAGCCACCTGTACTAGTGTTTTTAGCTAAATCTCTTGAGCCAAAAGGATCTGAAATTTGAATGGTATCAACTGGCCATCTAGTATTGCCATAATCCACTTTTGTACCAGTTACAGAACTAATATTGTACTGACTCATATCACAAGTGAGGGCAAATGCAGGACTGCAAATCAGTAGCCACAAACCAAAAACCAGCATAGCCAAACAGATTCTCAAATTATACATACTTCAACTCCAAAGCTAGTAATTGTCTACTGGATTATAGTAAAGTATGATAATATACTGCACAAATAATCAATCCGTTTCCAAGCGATCGCAGCTTGCCTTGGAGAACAACTCAAACCATAAGCGCGACGAGCATCATAATTACCCTTAATTCCCTTGGCTACTCCAATGGGAACCCCAAAAGCCACCTCACGAATGCCGGGTTCAAAGCTTCGGTCTTCATGAGAGAGCCGTACTTGCGTAATCTGATTTCCAATCTGGTCTGTCCAGGCGGTTGGCTGTTGACGGTGGAATAAGCCATCGGCGTAGGCAATGATAAAGACTCTTTCTCTTTCATGTGGCAAGCTGAGGCAGTACGCGGGTATAGTTTCCCATTCGCATACGTACCGGATTTGGGAAAGGTTTTCGAGGACTGTTGCCATTCCTCTAGAGAGTAGCCCTGTTGGGTTTTCGATGAGAGCGATTGCTGGTCTACACTGGTTGGTGATGCGGAACATTTCGCGCCACAGTCCTGACCTGGGGTCGTTGAGTCCTTTTTTATCTCCAGCGTTACTGGTGCCACTACAGGGGAATCCCCCGCACAAAATGTCGAATTGTCCTTGGTGGCAATCGTAGTTGGTAATATCTGCGTGGATTGGAATTCCTGGTTGTTCATAGCGCAATTGTGATTGAGAATAAGGGGAGATTTCGACAAATTGCTGGACTCGGAATTTGTGAGATAGACCTGCGGCTGATATCCCGTGGTGGCAAAGTCCGCCGATGCCGGAGAAAAGTGAGAGGACTGATTTCATAAGGCAATCGCACTCCTCACCAGTTCATCTGGCACTTCAAAAATCCCTAACTGCCCAATGTAAGGAATCGGTGTAATTTCGCGCGGATTCTCCAACTTCCAGTGGTATTGCTCAGGCATCCCCCAGCCAGACGCAACTTGTGAAAACTGGCAATCAACTATTGTGACAATACCGATGACTTGGCCGCGACGTAAAGAGATTAACTCTGGGATTACTACCCCCATCCCTTGGCAAAATTCTCTGGCTAGCTGATACTCTTTCTTGGTACAAGTCTTGGCTGCATGAATCAGAATGTCGCCGCGATAATTGATAGGCCAGCCACGGTTTTCAATATCCTTAAGAGCATAAATAATTGCCCATGCCCAAGGCTGACGAACAGATAGCGCTTTCATGGGTTTTAATAGTTGGATTTAGCCAAATTTTTAAACTGTCCAAATCGTTCATCAAACAAGAGATTAACAGTCGTCTCACTACTAAACCGACTTTTCAAAACTGAAACTTCAAAAATGCCTTTTTGGGTGGTCTGTTTATCGTAGTAATCTTCTCGATACAAACCCAACATCACAGCAGCTTCTTGTTCAAATCCTCCCGATTCCCGAAAATCAGCTTTGGTTGGATGCTTTTCGGAACGTGAATCAACTTCTCTTTTTAACTGCGCCAAACCCAAGACAGCACAATTGAATTGTTTAGCGATCGCTCTGAGTTGTTTCAAGATTGAGTCGATTTCTTGCACGCGGTTTTCGCCACGTTCACGACGCATTGGTTCAATCAACTGCACATAGTCCACGATTACCAAACTGACTGAACCGCAACGAGCTTGTATATCTTGCAAATCACCCTTGATTTGTGATGTGGTGATTACGGGGTTGTCATTCAACCAAAATGGTAACGCCATCGCGTCTGCACAAGCTTGAGCCAAAGGATTCCAGTGAGATTCCCGGAGTACATTGCGTTTAAAAAGCAAGTCAGCAGGAACATGAGGCGCTGCCAGCCTTGAAAGGGTCTTTTTGATCATTTGTGAGGCAGACATTTCTAAAGCGAAATAAGCGGTTGTTAAGCCGCTAGCAGCAGCCCGAATTCCAATATCCAATGCCCAGGTGGACTTGCCGATGCCGCCACGACCTCCAACAACGGTCAAAGAACCGAAGGGCATCCCGCCAATTACCGAATCCAAATCATAGAATCCGGTGGGGACATTTACCTCAATCGCATCTTCACCGTTATTGGCCAATTCAATCTCGGCATAAACGTCAGGGATAATGTCAGCCATTAGCTTCATTTGACAAGGCATAGTTAATTGGCGCAACTCTAAAAGTTTTTGTTGTCCCATTTCAATGACTGAAGTGGCAGTAGTTTCAGTCAAAGGAGCATCCATCGCGTAGCGTGCCATTTGTAAAGCCGTTTGGATCACCGCCCTCAATTGCGCTTTTTCTCGAATCAATTCTGCTAAGGCATCGATGTTAACTGCTGACACGCAAGAGTTAAGCAAGGATACAAGTTTGTTTCTCCCGCCAACATTATGCAATAAGCCATGAGATTCCAGCCAACTGGTGACAAACAATAAATCCGTTGGTTGCTGAGACTGGTGCAATCGCACTGCGGCTCGGTAGATGTCCTTATGCGAACCAACGTAAAAATCTTCTGGTTGCAAAATCTTAATTACACGAGCTAGAGCTTCGGGGTCAAACAAAATGCCACCGAGTACTACTTCTTCAGCTTCAATCGCCTGGGGCGGTAAGCGGTTAGGCATTGAAACTACGTTATCTGGGGCAAAATCTGGTGAAAACATCACTTTTTCTCCTGCTATGCTACTTTTGTAAATCTCCGCGCTTGTCTAATTTCGGGTAGTACTGCCCTCAACTCATTAGGGGCAGCATGAGCCGTTTGTATAGCTTTCTGTTGGGCAAGGCGTTGAGTTTCGGCACTCTGAGCTTGGCTTAAGCGCTGCATCAGGTTCGTCCACCCACCCTTGGTTTTCTCCCAGGTGTTCATGACTGCGATCGCATGATCTATTTCCTGTCGTGCGGAGCGTTTCGATTTAGTGGCTAATTCTTGTGCTAGGAAATCCACGACTACCGGGTTGAAGTTCTGGTACAAGTTATTTAGCTTTCGCTCTCCATTGCGCCAAGGTAAAACCCAGCAATTCCACTTGATTGTTTCTCTGACAAGTAGTGGTAGAGAGTCATCACTCATAGCAGTTGGGTCTGTTAGCCAGGCATCAATCAGTTCTTTCACGTTCTTTGCTGTCTTGTAGGGACAGGTTAGTTGTGGCTTATTCGCTTGTTCGGATTTATCGAACGACCCCACCGCAATAGTTGATCCTCTTGAGGGGTTATCGGTTTGTTGCGAAGACTCGCAATTTTTTAACAACAAAGTGGGTTGTTGTGGGATTGGTTCTTCTGGGGTTGATTCTTCTAAACTTGGTTTTTCTGGAGTTGGTTCTTCAAGATTTAGCTGTTCAGTTTCACACACACACGATTCTTGGGTTTGGGGAGCAAATTGAGTATGTTTTTCTTCTTTTTGGTTTTCTCTATATTGTTCTTCTAATAGAGGGGTTGATTCACCACCTCTGGTTTGACCACCTCCGGTTTTGCCCCCCCTGGTTGCGCCACCTCCTAAAAACAAGTCACTGGTCAATTCAACAGGTTGCAAGGATTCTCGAAAAGCGATCGCTGAATTGGTATCCTTGAAGATGTGATACTCAAAATCAAATAACCCCGCTTCAGTGCGAATTTTTCTTCTGACTAAATAATTTTGGATTTCCGCAGTTTTGAGAATCTTGCGTAATTTGTCTCGACCATAACCCAATGAGTTTTTAATGCTGTTGAAATTCACCTCCCAGCCTTCAGTGTGTGATGTCATCCAGCAAATTAATCTGAATGTGCCATCATCTATTTCGGAGTTACGGATTAAAGCATTAGATACTGGTGTATAATGCGTACTGAGAGATTTACCTGCTATAACTTTGCTCATAAACACCTCCGGCAACTTTGTAGCAACTCATGATGTAAACTCATATTTCTAATCTGCACCTTGCTAAAATCTACAGTTTATTTTTCCCTCGCACTGTTTCTGACAGGCGGGGGTTTTGCTTTTACTCATGTATAGAAAAAGGAAATTCTCTAACCTGTAATTCTTGTGGAAACTCCTCAAGGTCTCCCCCTTTTTTGTCACTGGTTTTGAATCGCTGTCCCCCAAATATTGCATTCGCCCCCAACTGCTTCACAAACACAGGTGTTTTAGCTGCGTGACATTGTTGGACAATTGAATTAATCCATTCAATGTGGCATGGTCTGGAATTTGGGCCAGATTCACCACCAACAATTACTAACTGAACGTCATTCAAGTATTGAGTGATATCGCCCAAATCTTCTAGTAATGGTTCAACTGACCAGAACCGAATTAAAGCCGGAATTTTAGTAAGAAATTGACTACGTTCTTCTAAAGTGCGGCGATTCTCAATCGAAGTTCCTGGCCAAATATTTGCAGGTAACTTGTCTAGTCCATGACAAGAAAGCCATTCATCCATAGATGACAGCATAATTTCTGGGCGTTTGGTGAGAATCTGAAATATTTGATTGGGAGCAACGAACATTCCGTCCAGTATTTCATGTTGCCAAAAACGCGGAACCCATTCACCAAAAACATCAGTCATTGAAGAAACGAAATGCTTTTTGGGTTTTCTTTGGAATCCCCATTTCCGAATAGCTTCTGTATCTAACACTAGCTCTGGTGGTTGCCCAGAGTATAGTTGCTTGTTTCCGCCAAAGAAAGAATTTTGATTCAGCTTTTCGCTATAGCAATTTTTACATCCCTCTGAGATTTTTTGACACCACCAACCGCCTCCCTTGGCACGGATGATATTATCTGTTAAGTCTGTCCATTCTATGTTTGTTGGCATAAATACCTCTGAAATTTGAAATTAGACAATACATTTGAAAATGGCTAAGAAAACACCTCTTACTGAATACGATTCTCCTTGGAAGCAGATACTACAGTTGTATTTTCAAGATTTCATGTTGTTCTTTTTTCCCCAAGCGCATAGTGAAATTGATTGGAGTAGAGGTTTTGAGTTTCTTGATCAGGAGCTACAGCAAGTAGTCCGTGATGCGGAATTAGGAAAGCGACTGATTGATAAATTGGTGAAAATTTACCGTATTGGGGGTGAAGAATCTTGGCTATTGATCCATGTCGAAGTCCAAAGCCAGGAAGAAAGCGATTTCCCGAAACGTATGTTTGTATACAACTATCGGATTTTTGACCGTTATAATCGCTCTGTTGCATCATGTGCGGTACTGGGAGATGACAACATCGACTGGCGACCAAATCAATTTGGTTATGAATTGTTTGGCTGTACAGTTGATTTTCAGTTTCCTGTGATCAAGCTGCTAGACTATAAACATTGGTTGCCGGAGCTTGAAGAGAGCCATAATCCGTTTGCTACGGTGGTCATGGCTCATTTGGCAGCAATGCAAACCCGTGGTGACAGGTTACAACGTAAGCAGCAGAAATTAGCTTTAGCGCGTAGGTTATACGAGCAGGGGTTTGAGCGCGAAGCTATTCTGAATTTGTTAGGTTTTATTGATTGGATGTTGACATTACCATTAGATTTAGAACGAGAATTTAAAAGGGAAGTAGAACAACTAGAGGCACAACAATCTATGCAGTACATGACATCATTTGAGCGAATTGCCAGAATGGAATCTTTATTAGAAGGGATTGCAGTTGGTTTAAAACTAAAATTTGGTACTGAGGGTTTAAGCCTATTACCAGAAATTTCCAGAATTGAAGATGTCGAGCAATTAAGAGCAGTTCTTACGGGACTAGAGACGGCCAGTAACTTAGAACAATTGCGCTCCTTGTATCAGCCAACAACCGACACTCCCAGAGAAAATTAGTATTTAAGAGCTTGGTATTGGATTTTCCAGATGAGCGTAGACTTTTAGTGCCTAAATTATTCCTTAGTTAAGCAGTTAAGGAAATATCTTGCTGATTCTGCTCAACAGGCTGATCAAACAGATCCGCCTGATCCCCCCAACAGTCCCAGCCGTCCCTAGACTCGCGTGCGAACATCTCCAGCTTTGTTATGTCTGGACACAGTTTGTCTACAAGTTGATAGAAATTTTCGGGCTTACGGGAATGCTCACGGCGGGGTGAGTGCAGGATGGTGGACTCGTTTGTGAGTGTTCGTCCAGAGAAAGCTTTGACATTCCCACGAACAGCCAAAGCGCAATGTTCGGTCGAGTTTCGCAGCCAATGACCAACACCTAGATGTGTTTTAGTGCCGTCTTTGGTGACTTTTTCCCAAGTCAAAATAGTCTTGAGTTCAAATCCCCATGTTTGCAAGCATTGAGCCGCTTCTACCATGTGATTATTTGTGTACCAAAGCCAAAGGACTGACCCTGTAGGATGGCTTAAGTTTGGAACAGGCAATAACAGTATTTCTCCTATGTGCATCGGTTTATAGTTAATGCGGTTTCGGTGAGTTTTATCCTGATTTCTCAGCCGATAGAACCAGGGAGGGTCAATCACGATGCACTGGTATTGACCTTCTAATGCTGTTAGTCTCATGTTTAACTCCTGTTATTTTCAAACTTGTTCTGGAAATTCAATGTGGCTTAAAGTCTGAAGTTCAACAGCTAATCCACTTAAGAAATTTTGGAGTTCGACTGTTGCCAATTCTTTGGATATCTCTTTTTCTGACGTATAAATAAGTTGCTTGTGATGCCCAAAGTAAACTTCTGTACGAGTTAAGTTTTGCTCTGTATCAGTTAACAGAGTCAAAGTAAATCTTCCAAGTTTGCAAAAGTAATACTGACGGGTTGCACAAGAAGTATCTCCTTGATGCCAAGTAATATTAGTTTTTGAACCAATGTGAGCGCTAATAGATTCAAAATCTACTTGGTAAATATTCAAATCTGCTTGCATTTCTCCACTGTTGTAGTAGCCAACAATGTGTTGCCTGATTCCATCAACTGATAGGCTATCGGGGATATTAATATGGGCAACAGATGCAACTTTTTCAACTACTGTGACTACGACTTCCATATCTCCTGCCTCAAACCCCAAATTCAAAAACTTTAATTCCATCAACATCAACGGGATTAAGGTTAATTAATCCGCCGCCAGCGTAATTACAAGGAATCTTGCGCTTATCCTTATCATCGAAAGCATCTTTACAAACTGGCATCCATCGTCCTACACAAGAAAATCCTGCGGCAGAAGATGGAGCGCCAGCTTTTTTGTAATCTTGGACAGAAGCAATGTGACCGCAACATGGACACTTAAACTTCCATTGCATCTTGTCTTGTCCAAATAGTGTTTCTCCAAGAGTTAGCCACTGTTCTTTATTCATATTTAATCCTCCTCATTTTCTAATTCTTCGTCTTCATGGAAACTTACCCCAAATAATTCATGAATAAAATCTCCTACTTTTTTCCAATCAACTTGGGCTTCAGCTACTTCCGGCATAGGATATTTTTTAGTGATTCTTTTAAAACTAGAAAAATCTTCCCAAGTCCACTCGCCTAACTTATCTGATTCAGTCTCAGTTAGGTAATTTAGGCTAATAATATAATCTTGTACTCTTTCTTTGATTTGTTCTCTGTCGCCAAATTTCCAAAACTCACCAAACCAAGTAATTACTTTTTTTGTGCTGTCTGTTTCTGAAGAGTCTTCCTCCACCTCCTCATCTGAACATTCATCTTCGATGGATTCAAATTCTTGAATAGCAAACAAAGCCATAGCCACACACGCTCTTTCTGCTGGATGTGTAGCTGATTGCATTCGATATGATTCGGGGACTACATAGCCTTGGATCGCGTAGAATTTCTTAGCTAGTTTTTCAATCAATACATCTTTCTGGAAGTAGCCGAGTTCCATATCTTTTCCCCTCAAGGTAAAATTTACCTTTGTTGTAAAAGTCTTAATTCTTGATTACTGGCCGATCGCTGTGCTTGACCAATGACCGATGACCAATATCTAATGACCGATGACCGATGACCATCAAGCAGTAACTACAGCTTTCTTACTAGCGAAAGCCCCCGCCTGCCTTAGCGCTGCACCAGGACTGGAATGAGCGAAGAACTCTTCTATAGCTTTGGTTAAGCCTGCCGCAACAGCCGGTTCGTGGCAAGCGTAGACATAAATGGGCTGCTGCACACCGTTAACCAATCGTGTTTCTTGGCGATCGCCTAAGTGTGGGTAAAATGTTCTCACCCATGTCCCAAGATGTCCCCGGTAGTGAGGGCCACTGATAGGGACTTTCTTTCCAAGTTCGCTCTCTGCAAAGTTGACCACGCCGAGCCAGCGTTCTTCCGAAGGGGTTAACAATTTTCTGTTGTGTTCTACCAGAAGATTCCCGGCATAGTCTTTAAATTGCTGTTCCATGTACGGGTTGAGTCTGCCACCAGTTAACTCAGCTAAAGTTTTCATGGCCAGGACAAGAGTATGCAATCGCTGTTCGACTGGGGGAAGGGCAAGCGTGGGAGGTTGGGATGGGTGAAGTGAATAACTACCTGTTTTACGAATAGTTGGAAGGACTTCGTGAAATACCCAGCGCTGGAAACGTTTTGCAACTGGTTTACGGGACTTAAAGATGAGGCGGTACAGCCCAGGTTCGGTAACAGTAAGCATTTCTTGCTCTCCACCAGGGGTACGAACATTCTTCGTACCCTTTTCATCTGGCTCCAGAGTCTCTAATGCTTTACTTGTATCGCTCAATTGCAAACAAGTGCATACATCAGCAGCGACCCATTCTGGTTTCTCTGCTATGCCAACAAAACGAACTTCTTTCTCTTCAAACGAAAAAACTGATAGGTTAGACATGGCTATTCCTCTGCTATGGCTGTGGCTTAGTCAAGCGATCGCACTCTTGGCGGGGGGTGATCGCTTTTAAGTTTTATGGATGAGTTAGGCTTGATCGTCCTTGAAGATTTCATCGAAGCTGACTTCTCTGCCAGCTAAATCCGATGCTAAATCTTTGAGTTTAAATAGTGTGTCGATTTGACACCTATCGAGTAAACCTTTTTTTGCAGATGATAAGGTTCTTCTGTTAAGTCCCGTTTTCTCATGTGCAGTCTCAATGGACAAATCACTCTCCTCAGTCCAAAACTTTGACAAATCAATGTATTTAACCATTCTTTGTATCGGAATACGCCTAGACTTCTCAAGCATATTCCGATCGGCAGCATATTGATGTACCAACATATTGCTGTATTTTTCTATATTCACAATCTTACCTTCAATATATCAGTATGTCAACATATCAGTATGTTGACATACTGATATATTAGCGATATTGTAATAAACATAGGGCAAAGGAAGGCGAACCGCCTGCACCCAAACGCAAAAAGGGTTCGCAAGTCTAACCAGTCACAGATTTGATCAACACAAAACATAGATTTGAGAAACAAGAACCTCCCGTCGTATAGCACAAGGTACGCCAGGTAAAGTCGGCTGGGGGAGATACTCAAAATCACTCAATAAATTCACTCATGCTGCAATTAGAGCAACCGCTCAATACCTTCTCTAGAGCCTTGTGCTGTGAATTCTTGCTAGAAAATAACTGAAATTCAGAAATATGAGGCTACGCCGAATCTTTTTGAGAGCGTTGCGGTAAACCACAACGTTGTTCACACAAAACAAAAGGCGATCGCTCACCGTGGAAAGTCTGCGATCGCCCTTTTACCCATTTAAGAGGTATTTCTAATGATGACACAACTTTCAGCCCCTACGCTAACAAAAGATCCGTTAACCACACAGGATCGCGAAATCATTGCAACCATCGTCAATCAGTCGGACTACTCAAAAGAGTGCAAGCCCGAAGATGTAGTGACTATCTGGATCAACAGTGATGATATCGTGTGGGTAAAAATGATCCACGGCTATGCTCGTTACCACAAACAATCTTTCAAACGCGCTGTTGCAGAGGTAAAAGCGAGTCTTTCTGCTCCAGTAAAGTGCAATCACAAAGAAGATGAGGAATTGAAACAAGCTTCTGAGAAAATAGGCTTGTTAGGTGATTGTGATTGGCTATCGTTAAGCGTCCAATACCATTCTGATAAAGTAATCGGTCATGCTGGTTGTTATATTTCCCACAAGGCTCGAATATTAACCCCACCGGCTGAATGGGATTTTACACTGCCGAAGTGGAATATGCCTGCTGCCATCTGTCCAGACTGCGAAGGACATGGGTGCGGTAACTGTGGGTATCGCGGGACTCGTGCAGAAGACTTGTGCGAACCAGTGGACGACTATCGACTGACCTATGTAGGACGCACTGACCTTCAGACGGCTCACAACGTATATCTAGATGGTGAATTCTTGGGAATTATCTTCAAGGTCAGAAACGCTGATGAAGTCTGGGAAAACGACCTTAAAACTTACTATTGGCGCTGTGGGGATGGAGTAAGGTATTGGAGCGTCAGGGAGGCTGTAAAGGCGCTGTCTAGAGTGACGACTCCGGTTGAACTGCCTCTCTTGAGTCGGAAGTTGGTAGCGGCGTAAAAAAATCAGTAGGCGTGACTGAAACCTCATCAGTCGCGCCTGTTAGTTTGAGAAATCAACGGCTTCGCCAATGAGAGAGTGAAATGTATTGGATAAACTTATGACCTCTCAAGAAAATGCTGAACTACTTGCTGCTTTGATGCGCCAAGAGGAACTACTCAAGCAATTAGTTGCAGCAATCAATAAGCCGAAATTGGGACTTCACAGTGAAGCTGGCAGTAGCAAAATCTACTGCAATCGTCACAATGGTTATCTGTGGTACACCCTAAACAACAGTGAAGCAAGTGCGATTACCCAAATAGCCTTAACTGGATATCTGCGAGAACTGAAATTCGAGAAGTGTGAGCGCAGAGGAAAGGAAGTTTACAAGTTGCTGATTACAATTCAAGCAGACAGACTCTATATATTAGAAAGTGGGCATGAGACTCACTTTGCTAAATGTGTATTAGCCGCGATCGCAACTCTTACTCCACAACAGCTTTACTCTCCGCTCACGCTACAGCCTACTCCAGGAACAACCGATGAAAGCGTCTTATTCTGCCGGGTGTGGGTAGGTAGCGAATTAGTCATGGCATCTTACAACGAGCAAACAGAGTGGGGACAAATCTGGCAACAGGCAGTAGAAGTCACAAAAGCTGCCAATGAAATGGCATTTTAACGAAGTCGGAAATAGGGCTTGGGCATGTAATTAGAAGTTACTCAAGCCTTGTCTACAGCCAACGTGTGCTGTTTACCTATTCACAACTAATCACAGATGACTATAACAATCGTTCACCCCAGTATCGAAAACTTACAGCAGTTTTCTGACTCGTTCGACATTGAGAAACTATTGCAATCCGAGGGAGTCTTGCCGTGGCTTTTGGCTAACGGTTGGAATTACAACGATGAAGTGAGTTTGATTGCAAACATTGTTGATGAGTCCAATAGTGTTGATGAAGTTTGGGACTCAGAGGAGTTTGACTTTAAGGCACTACCAGATGAATCAAAGTCAAAATTAAACCAGATTTTCGAGCATTTCTATCTTTGAAAGAATCGGAAAATTACATTATGCGTGAAAAACTCTACAGTCAAACTAATTAAATTTGACTGTAGAGAAAAATCGATTCCAAAAAAGATTATCGCACACTCTATTTCAATGGTAATCAGATGGAAGCAAATTTGATCAAAGTGTATGACGCGACACTGTTAAGCTCCTCAAAAGTTTATCAAATTAACGGTACACATTGTCGATACTTAGGCGATGCAGGTACTATCCAACATCCACAGTATCTATTTGTACCTCTGCCAAATCAAAGAAAAAAAGCCAGCTTTCGACTAAATCGAAACAAACTTATGACTCGCTGTTATGAAGTCGAAGGTATGGTTTATCAAAAGCCTGTGGTACAGGATAATTCACAGCAACTTCAACTATTTTAGCGATGTCAACACACAAACCACCAGTCATTAAAAGACATATTCGGCTAAAAGATAGCTCTACAAAAGTAATTTATAGAGCTACTACAGACATTCACAAGTTGAAAAATAGCCACAAAGAAAGCTTCGCTTAATCGAGAGTGAAAAATAATGATTGAGGTCAATAATGATGGTACAAGCAATTGACAACCCTATTGCTGCAAATTTCCTGACTGATGCAGTAGTCGAGCGCCACAATTTCTCACAGTTAAATAAAACCCGCATTAGATTTCGCATTCAGCTAAAGAAAAGTACAAAGTCTGCTGCTCCTAAATGGGCAGATGTCTTAAAAGCTGAAGTCTCTGAAATTGAATCAGACCTCGTGAAAGTTACAAATTCTGAAGTCGGTTTGCGAGGTATCAAGGTATTTAAAAAGCTTGATGAAGCTGCTGCCCAATTGCGTCAAGAGATTGCTTCGGTTCAAGAATGGATGTCTGCTGATACTGGTGATTGGGTTTGTCCTATTGATTTGGCTCCACTTGTTTGGAATCAATTAATCAACATCAGAGATAATATCGCCCCTGGACTGCGTAATCAACTTTTAGCTGATTACGAAGCGGGACTTCTTGATTATCAAGAGCGGATTGATCAGTTCCTCTCACTTAACACTTGGGAATTAGCACAGGATAAGCAAGAGTCAGTCAAAGCCAACTTGTTAAGAGCATTCCCGACTCTGACCGACCTTGAAGACTATTTGCAAGTCATTATTGGTCGCCCGGTGATTATCCCGGCATTGTCCGAACAACTGAACCAGCAGCAAGCCGAATGTCTAGACCAGATTACCAAGTTCATTCAGCAGTATGACCAAAATCTGGAGCAAAGGCTACGGGAATCTGCTCTAGCTGGCGGTGAACAACTCGCCGCACAGTTGCTTGAAGAGTTGGCTGATTGGGAACCAGGGAGGAAACCCATACAGTTTAAAAGGAAAATGGAGCGTCATCTGATGAAGGTTCAAGTGCTACTAGCAAACGCTTCACCGGAGGCTGGCAGTAGCTTGGAGGCGATGATGGCGCACTTGGACTCTATCGTTAACGATCCAGCGATTGAGTCTAAAAATCTTGGTTCTGATACGCGCAGTCAATTGCAGCAAAAAATGCAAGAGATCCGCACCAAGTTGTTAGATGAACAGCGCAATCTGCAATCACTTGCGGCTGACGACGTGGGCTTATCGAAAGCTACCGTGATGTCGTTTAAGTTCCGGTAAAAAACAGTCTTGGGCGAAGGTGCATCGCTCAAGACTAAGTACCTTAAACGAAAAATGCAGCATATACATCTCAAAAAGAGTACCGCACTTCTTTCTACTATAGGAACAAAATTCTTATGTCACACTTCTCAACCGTTAAAACCAAGCTTGTTAACCGTGAATGTCTGGTACAAGCTTTACAAGATTTGAAACTGAATCCGCAAGTTCACGAAACAGCACAGCCACTAAAAGGATACTACGGTAGCTCCCAAGGTCAAAGCGCAGAAATCATTGTGTCTGGTCGCACAATTCAAGCCCGTGCAGATATAGGTTTCAAATGGAATCAGTCAAGCGGCGTGTACGAGGTAATACACGATAGTTATGAAACAGTTCCTAAGTTGGGACAAGACTTTTTCAGTAATAAACTAATGCTGGCTTATGGTAAGCATTTGGTTCGTGTCAAAGCTGCCGAGTTACAAGAAAAATTTGGTGAATGTGCGATCGCTGAATCAACTAACGGAAGTGTGCAAACTCTACGGCTGACTTTTGCTGGACATCAAGAAGTTCAACAATTTGCACGGAGATAAATATGGAACGTTCAATACTGATTCATTTCGACAGCGCTACAGGTGAAGTTCGCGTGGAAGCGGAGGGGTTCAAAGATTTGAGTTGTTTATCGGCTACACAACCGTTTGAGGAGGCACTTGGGGTTGTAGGCGATCGCGTTTTCAAAGAAGAATCAGCACCACAGCTTCGCACTACGAATAGTAGTCAAATACGCCTGCGTCAGTAATCAGTCATCAGTTACCAGTTTTAACTCGGCTGGTAACTGCTGATCATAAAGGCTTCGCCATTTCACAAATGAAGTAGTTGAAATAATTGACATGAAACTCTCAAATCTGCTCTCCACGCTCGATTCACAAATCCCGATCGCCGCAGTTGATGTCCTGTCCCCCGATGAAGCAACTATCATTCAGTGGTTGACAACCGAAGCTAAAGAAAAACTCAACAGTCCAGTTTTCTTTTGGAACCTGGGAGTATCCAGCCTGGAGCAATGCCTGATTGCACCGGATGGTGGGCTGGTGTTTAAGTCGGTGCCGGAGTACAAAAGACCTGCTCATACAGATCCGTTGCTGTTCGTATTCGACTATATAAATAACTTTGATGGCGTTGGCGTGTTTATTCTGGGGGACATACACCCATTTCTTGGCAAGAATTCCCCACAGATGAGTTGGGAAATCTTGACCAGAGTGAAAAACCTTTACCACCGACTCAAACCTACAGAAAAACGGATCGTGCTGCTGGGTCAAAACATCGAACTACACGATTCTTTGGTAAGGCTCATCCCCTACTGTGAAGTGCCACTACCGAACATTGGCCAAATTCAAGACCATTTCGAGTCATATCTGGTTTTTCTTGAAGAATCTGCTACTGAGCAGGATGTCACATTTCGAGTGTCCCTGAGTTATGAAGAAAAAGAAACCTTTGCACGGGCAGCCCTGGGACTGACGTTAGAGGAAGTCAGCGATTTCTTGCGACTGACCGTTAAAGAGCGTTTGAGCCGGAATGGTATTTTGATTGATGCTACAGTTACGCCTCTAATAGTCGAGTACAAAACTCGGCTCTTGGCTCAAATGGGAATTGAATTGGGAAAACCTGCAACTATCCCCTTTGGCGGACTCGATTTACTGCGCGAATGGCTGATGAGGCGGCGGCGACTGTTCACTATTGAAGCGCGATCGCTGCATCTGCCGCAACCCAAAGGCGTATTGTTGGCGGGGCCTCCCGGAGTTGGTAAAAGTTTACTTGCTAAAAACATCGCAACTATACTGAATTTACCACTCCTACAACTAGACATTGCGTCCCTTTTAGGCTCACTCGTTGGCGAGTCCGAGGGCAATGTCCGCCGCGCACTTAAAACGGCTGAAGCTATTGCCCCATGCGTATTATGGGTTGATGAGATAGAAAAAGCACTTTCGGGGATTGGTGACACAAGTGGAGTTTCCCAGCGAATCCTGGGAAATCTGCTCACATTTATGAGTGAGTGTACGGCTGGCGTGTTTGTTGTAGCTACCTGCAACGACCCGTCAGCACTACCAAGCGAACTCAAGAGGAAGGGAAGATTTGATGAAAACTTTTTTGTTGACTTACCAACCGAACCGGAGCGATGTCAAATCCTGAAAATTCACCTGGAGCGTTTTGGCATTGTGGTCGAAGGCGAATATCTGGAAGCGATCGCTGCAAACACCGCGAAGTTTTCAGGCGCAGAATTAGAAACTCTAGCAGCAGAAGCGGCACTGCTGGCGTTTGACGAAGGGCGACCGCAGCAAGTGACGCTGGGAGATTTAGAGAATTGCAGCCATTCCATTACCCCGCTTGCCGTTACTGATGCTGCTGCTGTGGAGCGAATGCAAGCTTGGTCTAAGACTGCGAGGGCAGCAAGTAGTCCTGTCATCGGGGCGAAACAAGCGTCTTTGCGTACTGCCAAGTTTCGCAATATGAATTGATAAAGTCCGCGATTTCTCCTGTTGTGTTCAAGAGAAATCGCATTGCTCAAAAGAGACAATTGCTACGCCAAAAAGAGAGTGAATTGGCTTGGATTGACCCGGAAGATTGCAGATTGTAGAGGGCAGATTGCAGATTGAATTCGGTACAAGCCCGCAAGAAAGTGGGCGGAATAAATCTGAAATCTACAATCTCCTATCAGAGAAGCTGCATAGAAAGGTGGGTGCAGTCAATCTCCAATCTCCAAGACGCTCGCGGACTCGCTAACGCTTCGCTATCGGCAATCTTCAATTGCTTGACAATGATATTTCTAATTTCAAGGAAAAAAATGGCAAATACAGACTTGGTAACTTATTACGGTCAAACCGAAAAAATCGACCAGTTAGTTGAAAAACATGGTGCATATCTAGAACAACTGGACAGAAAAACCAAACTCTTGCTACGTACAACTTTGTCGCAATATGTTTTCATGCAGCGAATATGTAGTCCTGAAGATTATTCTTTAACAGAAGCTTTGAAAGATGGAGACTTTGAGAGATTCCTGTGTGATGGTATTCCAAAAGTGTTAATAAATCTCTGTTCGGAGCTAAATGGACTAACTGTTGACGATGCTGAAACAATTTTAGAAGCTTTGCAACATCAATTACGTTGGGGTAATGCCCGATTATTGACGATTCAATAACTAATTACAGGTGAATATCTAATTTTTAGATATTCACCTGTTCACTAATTCCAGCATAAAAACTATGGAAACATATCTTGTTTTTGTTGACGCTGTTAACAACAGCAACAAGTTCTGGAGCGCAAAAGCTGAAGGCAGCAACTTAATAGTCCAATGGGGACGTGTTGGTTATCAGGCACAAACCAAAGTCCACACATTAGGAAGTTATCAAAGAGCGGTTGCTAAATTTCACAATCTGGTAGCCGAAAAAAAATCTAAGGGATACAGAGAAAGTCAGCCACAAATAGATGGCGAACGCAGTATTTCAGATATCAGACGAGCGATACAACTATTAAATACTATACGCCTGGCTGTTGCAAACAGGAACTTTAGTGATAGCTACATACTTGCCCTTAACGAGTATCTGAAAATTGTCCCAACACCATTAGGAATGCAGATAGATCCTTACAGGGTGTACCGAACAGTTGTAGATGTTGACTATCAACAAGAACTGCTCAATTCTTTACTGGTGAATGAACCTGTAGCTGTTCAGTCCAAAGAATTGCCGAAATCTAAACCAGAAACTGTCAGTCTCAAGACTATCAGTAAGAACTTCTGGCGACATTTGTAATTTGAGAAGCGTCACTTTCTAAGAGATGCTAAAAAGCTACACTTCATTTTGAAATATTGTTTGGTTAAATTATGGAAATCAAGACTATTGCTGTAACTTACACACGTAAGTTCAATTTAGGCGACTACGAATCTTTAGAGTTAAGTTGCTCCTTATGGGGGCAAATTGATCCAAAAGAAGAAGATGCACAAGGGACGACACAATTTCTATTTCAACAAGCAAAGGATTCAGTTAAGGAAGCTGCAATCCCAGTAATTAAAGCTTCTACTCATCAAATGAATAAAGCTAAAGCGTACAAGCACTCTGCAACAAATCAATTTGACGATCTTGATAATTTCTAATGGCGTTGTTGCGTGAATAAGGAAAATGGTAAATTTTACCTATCGCCTATATTCTCTTGCCGCCAAGCCCAACGATGAAGACGAAAGCCCAGTACAAAGTTAAGAATTGGAACGCCTATGATGCAGCACTAAAGCAAAGAGGCAGTATAACTTTCTGGGTGAATGAAGAAGTCATCGAGCAGTGGCGCAATCAGCAGAAAACAGGGAGAAAGGGAGCATCCAATTATTACTCTGATGTGGCAATCGCCACTATGGGAACAATTCAATCAGTATTTCATTTACCAGGACGGCAAGCTGAGGGTTTTTTGGAATCGCTATTCATGCTCATGGGGATTGAACTAGCAGTGCCAGATCACTCTACCCTATCGAGACGTTTAAGCAAGTTGTCGGTAGAACTGCCATTAGTACCAAAGGACAAGGCTGTTCATGTAGTAGTGGATTCAACTGGTGTCAAAGTCTATGGTGAAGGCGAGTGGAAAGTTCGCACACATGGGGTTGGTAAACGACGTACATGGCGCAAGTTGCATTTAGGAGTTGATGAGGGAACTGGGGAGATTTTAGCTGCGGTAGTAACTACTAATGACATGGCTGATTGCGAGATTTTACCTGATTTATTAGAGCAGATTGACTCCGAGATTGAACAGGTGTCAGGTGATGGTGCTTATGACACATTCGACTGTTACGACACCATTACCAGGCGAGGAGCAAAAGCTGCGATTCCACCCCGCAGTAATGCCAAAATCCAACAACATGGTAACTCTAAAGCACTGCCCTATCCACGTGATGAAAATATCCGTCAACTGCGCCAAGTTGGAGCTAAACAATGGAAACAAGAAAGTGGATATCATCGACGTTCATTATCCGAAACAGCAATGTTTCGACTTAAAACTATTTTTGGGGGCAAGTTAAGACGACGCTTTTTTGATAACCAAGCTATCGAGTTGTTTCTGCAATGTGCTGCTCTTAATCGCATGATCCAGCTAGGTAAACCCGACAGTTACAAAGTAGAAGATTAATACTAACTCCACTATCAGATTAGTATGTCTTTTTTCTCATTCACGCAACAAAGCCATTTCTAATAACTGAAATTCACCTTTTAAATTCAAAAACACTTTAGTCAAGCATTAATACTGCTTGGCTATTTTTTTTTCACCCAGCGCTTTGACCCCCACAAACCACAACAGGAAAGACATCATGCCTAAAAAAGCTAATCTAGTCCCAAAAGACCATTCCCAGTTATGCCTTCAGTACCTAAGTCGTTGCGGTGGCAGCGCTCGGTTATGCAGTATCAATTTTAGCTTGGGAGTGATTCAAACATTGGTCAATCAAAGAAGAGTAAAGATTACGAATACAGGTGCAGGTTTTTTTGTGGAGTTAGACGAAGCGAAATGAAAACCCATAAAGTAACTCATCAATCATCTTTGCCTTCAAACACCCGTAATAAATTAGTTCTTCGTCGGACTCGAAAAAGATTTAACCCCAAAGTATTCATTGACCGCACCATAGAAAGAACTGCAATCGCCTCTCTGCTTTTAACTGGGTTTTTAGGAGTAGGAGCAATGGGGTGTTGGGGGCTGGAGATTATCGAGACAAATGCTAACCCCAACATCATCATTTCTGGTTGGCAACAACAGAAAAATATCTGCCTGGGTGCGATGCTGATAAGTTTTTCAGCCTTCTTAGGGACTTCTTTAGTCGGAGCTAGTTTGAGTATTCAACGAGACAAATTTTAGGGAAATAAACAACGATGGAAATCAGATTAACCACATCAGAGATTCGCACTATCTTGCAAGGATGTCAATATACGTTGCAACTTGTGGGGAGTAGTAAGGATTATCGCAGGCTTCAATCGTCAGAGCATTTTTCTACATCAAACGATGTAGTCCTAAATGATGCGTTCAATGTTTTGGAAGAAATAGTGAACGCAATTGATGGGGTGGAACAGATGACCTAGCCCCGTTGGGGGGGGTGTAGGGGTGGGGTGCAGGAGAAGAGAGATAGCCTCAACAACCTGCATCGTTACAAGGCCCGTTTACTGTATCCCCTACACCCAACACCCTACCCCCCACACCCTTGTTGTTGATCGAATAGCAAACAGAAAAAATCTAGAAATCAAGCAGAGATTTTTCAACACTGGAGGGCTATTCCCTACCACAGACTAACCCTACAACTAGGAGCGATCGCAGTATGGTACAAAACATTGGTATTAAACCAATGCATCCAAGAGAATTCAAAATAATTCACAATGCTTCTATATACCTGATGCATAGGCTTAGTGATTATCCTGAAGAAACAATAAGTCATTGGTTAGCTGACGAAAGTAGTACAAGATATCAACAGCCAAAACCACAGGTACTTAATCATTTTGGAGCTATCCATAAACTATTATCAGGTACTTAGCGTCAGGCTGACGCTAAGTCATTAGAAAAACCCTACTCACCAGCCGCTAGGGTTTTTATTATTAGTATTAGCAGTACCGGAATTCAATCGGAATTCAATCGGAATTCAACCGGAACTCAGTCGGAACTCTAGGAGCCGAAACCATTGCTAATTCAGGGAAGTTGTGTAGTTGAAGAATTGTTAACACGAGAAGAGGCAGCCAAAAAATTGGAGCCATCAGTTGGAATTAGACAGTTCCAAAAGTATCTAGACTTAGCTTCTTTATACTTGCCAGAATTTGAAGATTTTCGGGACGAAGATAATGGAGGGCTAAACGGACGAGCGAAGTTGACAAACTGGCATTTACCTGTGCTTCAAAGAATTAGAAGTTACGTTTTAGCCAAAGGTTCTTTGAAGAAGGTGGCAATTGAATTAAAAAATCACCCCGAAAAGTTTTTAGGAGCCTAAATCATGATCGTTAAAGAATTTGCACAAGCTCTCAACAGAGTCCCAGGAAAAGTAGTTGATGAGCTGCGCCGTCAATATCCAGAGCAAAAATGGACGGTCGATTCACTAGTTCCAGAGGAGATTTTAGCTAGATTTCAAGATATTACCAATAGTGAGAGATTACAGCCTCAACAATCACCTATAGCAGATATACCCGAAGCTACAATCACCAAAGCTGATGAGGCAATTCAACAAGCCTCATACAAGTTGACTGCGGCTGATAAAGAGACTATTTCTGGTGCTATAGCTGTTCAAAATGAGCAATCTAAGATTTTGGGTGCATCAACTGGTGTCACAGGAGCTTTGTTGTTCATGGAATCCTTGATTGGAGCCAAAGGGACGGTGTTGGATGCCTTTGCTGAACAATCCATGTTGGAAGTCGATAACCAGATTACCGAGATAGATCAGAGTTTGATTAATTTGGCAGAAGAAGCCTCAACAAGACTGGGGGAGTCGATCAGAAAAAAGGAACAACTCAAAGCGCGACTCAATTTGTTGCGGGAGAGAGTCAGTTCGATGGGGACACAGATCCGATTTTAGAAGCTTATAAAACAGTGGCGGCATTGTTACAAATCCAAAATGAAACTGTTGCTACTGTTGCCGAAATCCGACTGCTTCAAGAGCTATTAACTCATCAAAGGAAAAATCAAGTTATGGATATTCTCAGTACCGGATTGTTTGCGACTTCAGTTGTTGGCGCTTTAGGTGGCAGTGCATATCTCGTTGGTAGCGTTGTTGCTACTGGATTAATTGGTAGTGGGATGTTCATTCCCTTGGGATTACTTGTTGGTGCAGGATTGACTTTTCTGGGACGGGCATCAAAGTAATAGTGATGGGCGCGAGTGTTTCATAAAACTGTTTCACGAAACTGTTTCATGAAACGTTTCAACGGTTTCATCAATGTTTCAGGGCGTGAAACACCATGAAACAGCATTCCCCCGGCGTGAAACATGAAACGTGAAACATGAAACACCAGCTAATTCCCTACTCGAAAGCCTTTATGGGCGGGATTGTTTCACGAAGCTGTTTCACAGCACTGTTTCATGAAACAGTTTCAACGGTTTCATCAGTGTTTCAGGGTCGTGAAACACCGTGAAACAGCATTTCCCCGCGTGAAACATGAAACGTGAAACATGAAACACCAGCTAATTCCCTACTCGAAAGGCGTTATGAAGGGTAGTGTTTCACAGCACTGTTTCACGAAACTGTTTCAACGGTTTCATCAATGTTTCAGACTCGTGAAACAGCATGAAACAGCATTTTCAGGGTGAAACATGGGAAAAATTTGTACTAAGAACGCGCTATAGCACAGCAGTCTCATGTATAAGAAACAACTGTACTTAGCTTTGGCTGGTGTTGGCATTTGCATATTGCCTGTAATCATCCCCTTAGTACCCAAGTTGGGGGCTTATGCAGAGCTTCAACGGCTAAAAGCCTCAGAAGAACTAGAACGTTCCCGCATAGAAGAACGGGCTAAAACCAGTGATGCCTTGTATGAGGCGGGAGTGATGCCCACAAGTCGCAAGTTGAGAATTACCAATTACTTTGATAGCGCTAAACGCAATCCCAGACCAGACACAACCCTATATGTTGATGATGAGATTGTTGATGTTTTTGATGCGACGGGCAGGTGTATTGGACGAATTGAAGAAGGAATTTGGAAGTGGAAGCATAAAGCTAAAGGCATTTGTAAAACTGTTCAAAATATCAAACCAGTAAGGAGGAAGTAATGGCTAATAGTTCATCAAGTGCGGAAACTAATAGTACTGGCAACAGCGATAGTAAACCTAAAGGTAAGAAGCGATCGCTTGGTGAAATTATTGATTTTTGTGCCAAGGCTGTTGTGATGATTGTTGGTTTACCTATTAGGGCAGCCGCCGCGATTGTTAATCAGTTTGTTGCTAACGGTGGTGCAGGTCGTGCGTTAGTTGGCGGGATTTTATTTCTCGGCGGTTCCATGATTAGCGCTGATTCAACTTGGCAATTAATCTTTCAAGGCCCCCCTGTTTTTCCCTGGTTTGAGCCGGCTTGGAATTGGCTAAATGTGCCGTTTGCACTGTTCAACCCGTTTTCTTACCTTGCATTCATAATTTCTATCGGTGTTCAGGTAATTGAAGCCCACGCCCTACGCGGTAAGAACCCAGACTCAGCACGACGGGAACTTCAAGATCACATGGTTTATGAGCTTGAAACCAAGCCTAGTGGCAAGATTGACTTGGTAGGCCAACTCTGGGCGGACTACAAAACCGCAGGTATACGCGATCGCTCTAGCGCAGGGCTGGTTGTGATTGCGGTTTGGGTGTTCGATATTGTAACCACCTTTGCGGCTCGTAACCCATTTGAATTTACAGCCCCATTCATGATTTTGGGCTGTATTTTGTTTAACATCGGCACAATGATGGCGGGTGAAATTGGGTTCGCTATTTGGCGACTGACAAAGGATTAGAACGGAAACCGCCCAAAAAACCAATAACTATAAAAAAAGGGCGGCAACGTTTACCAAGGGAGGCATTTATGCAAAGTAATAATATCCCGAAAATTACAACTAAAGAAACTGAACATTTACGCGAATCATATCCTAGCTTGTCTCACTTGGAAGCTGGCAATATCGCCCAATGGCTGCAAGAGAGAAAAGATGGATTATTTGAAATGGCACGGGCATCTGAGAATGAAGCAGACATGACTCGTGTACTTGGTTTGTTGGCTTCTGGGATCGGAGCAGTTTGTTATGCGGTTAACCCTTTGGCACTAGTTGGTGGTTTAGTCGGTGGTGCTGCGTGGTTATGGTTTGTTGTCGAACACTCCAACCGCACTAAAGAAATTGCCCCCTTGCCTTTTGTACGTGGCAACTTTATAGACGCTCTAGCTCGTGCCGGGGATTATGATGCGAGGAGCAATTATCAAGCGGATCATCTTGCCAATACTGTTAAATTCCTAGAGCGACAATCAGCAGAAGAGTACACCTTTCTTCATGCTGAGTTTGAAAATATTAGTCAGTATTTAACACAAGTTGAGCCAGGAAAACGCTTTTATGCTTATCGCTGGATGTTTGGCTGGTTTAGCAAGCTCAAGGGTCGTCAGCTACCCACTTATGAAAGCATGGCTCTTCATTTACAGGATGTGACAATTGACAGCCGGGTGAATCGGTCGGAGATAAGTGCCATCGCACAGGCTCAAGCCCAGTTACCACCGACCGTAGATATCAAACAGTTTCAATCGCCACAGGTAGATATTGGGAAGATGAACCAAGCTGCGGAGCTTTCTAGACCTACAGAGTTACAACCATCTTCCTCTGATGGGCTTGTACCAGAGACTATAATTAATATCCCTCTGACTAATAGGGCAAACGCACTGATCGCTGCTTTAACGAAAAGTGGGTTTCAAGTAGAAGATATGATGAGTTCTCAGGTGATAGCGATCGCTGGTACTCAGCGAGGTGGCAAGGGAACCTTAGCAGCAATCTTGGCAACATTATCAACTGCACTTGACCCCGGATTGAACACCCAATACTTTACAGCCGGCGTGGACGTTTACCCCTTTGCCTGCAACTTGACCTCTGCTCTTAAATACCCGGATAAAGATGCGGATGGGGCTGATGAACTCGTCGCTCGTGATTTATTGAAATTTCTTAAGGGTTTAGATGGAAGCAAACCTTACTCCCATAAAAATTTACTGCTAGTAATTGATGAGGCGATGCGGTTGTTGTCATTGTTGGAGGAGAGCGATCGCACTTGGGCTATTCAATATCTGCTGAGTCGCTTTGCTAAATCTGGTGGTACATTAATTATCGTGCTGCATGGCTCTAACCTGACAAGCGTGGTCGGGAAAGCTACGGCTGGGCTGGCAGACACCTTTAAGCAATCGGTTAACTTTATTGGCTGTGTAGCTCAAGCGGTTAGCGCTGGTGGTCTACGCAAAATGAATGTTGCTAGTGGAGAATATTTCAAAGCCAACCCTAACAACTTTGGAGAACCTGTTAGCGGTGGCAATCTGGGCATGATTCCCGAATGGCTAAAGACTTACAAACACCCAGGCAATGGGCAACCAGATCCAGCCAGAACATTACTTCAGTTTTTCCCGGAATTAGTTCAAGAGCATGAAAAGGCAGTCATACCTAGAGGGGAGAAGATTGCTCCATCAGACGCAGTTAATCATCTGGAGTCCATTTTTTCAAAGCCTTATCAAGAAGTGGATTTTCTGGAAGTAGAAGAAACTAAGATTTCTCAGGCTGATTTAGACCAAATTGTGGCAATCGTTGCGGCTACTGCTAGCCCTCCAACTTCTTTTGCTGCTATCAGAAACAGCCGCAAGTGGGGCGACGAGAAAAAGAGTGTTCTTTACTTGAGGAATGCCCTATCACAATTGATTGACACTAACCAATTATGCGGAAACGAGAAAGATGGTTTTAGCGTTTTGAACACTAACCAGTAACATTCGTGACGCTGACCGTTGAGTTCTAGTTGAGTTCCGGTCGAGTTCCGGTCAAGTTCCGGTATTCTCACATCTCCAAGTACGGCTGAAAAATAGAGTCGTTTTTATCTCTCCAGCAAGATTTAATTTTTCTAAACATTTTCTGGAATGTCGGAGCATAGAAAGTTTAAAAATGAGTGATAAATTAACTTATTCTTTACAAAGATTACCTATAAGTCCAGTTACGCAAGACAGATTGGCTATTGAACGCCTATAAAAACAGTACGGCGCTTCTTTACTAGAAATTATTAATCAGATAGAAAACTATGCCATCGTTCACCTCCCGGTACTAACCCCAGCAAATATTCAAACTCTTGCATTGTGATATCTGCTGGTAATATCGAAGCCAACACACTGGCGCGATTAAAAGACAAAGGCTTACACGAATACCAGCGATGTAATCCTTTAAATGGATTTCCCCCGTGTTCAAAATTAACTTGCTCGTTTAATACCTGCACAGGCATCATTTTTTCAATAAAAACATCGGGGCGTTTAGGCTTTGAATTATTCATTTTATTACCAACCATAAGTCCGAATATTATTAAAATTAATTGTATCAATACCTACTTTTTGCAGATAATTAGCTAACTTAAAATCATCTGTAAGCACTAAATATTTATTTTTTGCTAAAGTCACAATTCCACAGTCAGTCAGCCCATACTTAGTAAAATTATCTAGCTGAACAGCATCTACACTTTCAATATAAAATTCATCTAATGTAGTCATTGCTTGAGCAAAGACAGAGTAACATTGAGAACGTTCTGGTTCACCAATCTGGTTAACCAGACTATTTACTTCAGTCAGCACATTAGGAGTTGTAACAATTTTTGAGAAATACGACAAGATACTCACCAGCAAATCGTAATCTTCTGGTAAAAACTTTTCAGTCCGATTAAATTGTGATATTCGACCTCGATTTACAGTCCCAACAAACCAAAGTAATAAAATATTTGTATCAATTAAAATTCCTTTTTGCTTGTAAGTTTGAAACAATAAAGTAATATAATCTTTCATACCTCACGAATTTTCATCGATTTTACTTCCCCCGTCTCGGCATCTACGGTAAATATTTTATACTCACGTTCATATTTAGTAGCTAAAGAAATAGCTTCGGGAATGAGTGTTCTTTCAGTCTTAGCTACAGGGCGACTAAAACCTAAAGTTACATGCCAAAACCTTTTATCCTCTGACAATTCTACTTCTTCAAGCAAGATATCATTGATAGAGTTACCTATCATATCCTGAATACCTTCAAAATATTCTTTAGCAGCTACAACAGCATTACGCACGTCAATTTTCATATATTTTACCTCCTGATTTATAATGACAAAGGCTTACGCGAATACCAGCCACGTAGTCCTTTAAAAGGCTTTTCCTCATATTCAAAACTAACTTGCTTGTTCAGCACTTGCACGATTATTATTTTTTCGATAAAGACGGATAGGCGTTTGAGGGTTGAGTCGGTCATACATTAATAGTGCTAGATAAAACACTAACCGTATTAGCAAATCTTTTACTAAATTACCAGGTCAGCTCCTTTGTCTGCTTCTGTGGACGTTTGATCCGCTTGAAAACAGGTATACCCATCTGCTCCTCAAGTTGCTGTATTCAAAGGGCATAAAGTGCTAACCAAGGATTTTAAGGAAGTTCAGATTCAAATTGCCTTTCGCCCTGCGGATGCTAAGTTTGAGGTAGCAGATGCAGCCATTCAGCGAGATCCTGAATATATATTTAATACTTCCCAACTGTGGTCAGATTCTATTGATATTTTTGAGTTCGTAGACCATACCAAGAGATACCTGTGAGTTTTGCTTAGGTAAAGGGAATAATTAGCTTATCAGGTAAAATCTACAACCATGTTGCCTCGTATCATTAACGATCGCTACGCTTTATCTCCCAACCTGCGCTCTGGTGGTATGGCGGATGTCTACCAAGCCATTGACATGAAAGAAGGATTGCGACAGGTAGCAGTCAAAGTTTTCAAACATGGGCAGATTGAAGTAGACATCTTAGTTGAATCCTTCCGACGCGAAACTCAGGCACTCAGGGAGTTAAAGCATCCCAGCATTGTCGAGCTTTTTGATTCAGGACGAGATAAACAGACTGGAGAATATTTCTTGGTCTTAGAGTGGATGGAGAGAGATTTAGCGGTACTGCTAAAAGAAACTCCATTAGAAGGATGGGATTCTTATTGGGAAAGGTTAGCTCTTCCAATACTGAATGCCCTTGCATTCTCTCATGAGCGTAAATATGTCCATCGGGATCTCAAACCGAGCAATATTCTAATTGGTAGCGATGGCAGGTTAAAACTGGCTGATTTTGGGATTTCCAAACTCAGGGGTTATTTCCGCCCGACTGTAACGTTAAGGGAATTTGTCTCTCGTCCCTTTACACCTCAAGAAGAAGATGACGGTTCTTATCCTTATACCCGTGATGTGTTTAGTTTTGGGGTAATGACACTGAAATGTTTGACTGAGGGTGATCTCGATTACAGTAGCTTTTCGAGTGCGATCGCTGCCCTTGATGCTCCCCCTGAAATCATCGAAATTATCGAACGTGCTGTCTCGAACGATCCTGCGGAACGGCAACCAAATGCAGAAGTATTATTAGCAGAGTTAGAAGCAATTCAGCAGAAGCGATCGCGCAAGCAAACAACCCGAAAATACTCCTGTTATCTCCAACTAACTCGTAATGCTGTAAGAAACCTTGAAAATGAGCTTCAGTTACCAGAGACGGAAATTCAGAAGGTTCTACTTGAGGATTTAAATGCTGGATGTGGCATTGCTAAGAAGTCAAGCAGTGGTACAAATGGACAATCTGCTGATAATCATTATTCAATTTTTGGCTTCTCTTACCGCTATTTAGTTGCAGCAGAGCAAGATTGTCTAGTTATAATCAATGCTCAAAGCTTTTCTAGTGTTGTCCTAGAACAAAATCGGGAACGATCCTGGCAAGCGCCTTATGAATTCAAATTTGGAAAACCAATCGTTAAGTGGGAAGCTGAGGATGTCATCAGAGAACTTAAGCTAGGGGTTGAAGAACATGAGGCGAATTTAAGGCAATCACGAGCCGAAGAGGAGAAGCAACGTATCTTTCGAGTGTGGTGGGACATTCTAAGGGCGAAGACAGACTGGGAGCAGAAGCGGGAAGAGCCGATTAAATACACAAGTGCTACACCTGATGGCAGTCGTGTCATTTTTCAAATCGCAGAATTACCAGAGTCAGACATTACCGGACAACCACGCCATGTGACACGTTCCAACGGATTTAGCATTTTGGGTGGAGACGTAGTGGAAGTAGTTGATGACAAACTGGTTCTGTACGTGAAATATGGTGAACCAGATCGCTTACCTCAAACAGGGGAACTGCGATTTGATACTCGCTTGGCTGAAATTGCCCTGAACCGCCAGAAAAATGCCCTAGATGCAATTCGCTACGATCGTGCTGTTCGCTCTGACTTACGAGAGTTACTAGCCAATCCTCAAGAAATTCAGGCCCCTGCCTTAGATATCGAGATTAAATTCATCCAATTTTTGAATGAGTCTCAGAAGGAAGTTGTAAAAGCGGCCCTGTCAACACAAGACTTTCTGTTAGTTCAAGGGCCACCAGGGACGGGTAAAACAACGTTTATTACAGAAGTCATCCTACAAACCCTTCAGCAGAACCCTGAAGCAAGAATTCTACTTAGTTCTCAAACCCACGTTGCACTCGATAACGCATTGGAAAGGATTCAAGAAAAAAACTCCAACTTGAAGCTGATTCGCATTGGCAATCATGAGCGGGTATCAGAAGGTGTTTACTCGTTGCTTTTAGAAGAACAAATGGCAAAGTGGCGGGAAAATGCGATTGCCCAAGGGCAACAGTTCCTTGCTAATTGGTCTGCACGTAGCGGAATTTCTCAGCAGGATTTGGAGAAAGCTGTTCTCTTTCAAGAGTTGAAAAATATTGCCTTGAACCTAGAGTCTCTAAGAGTAGAACTGGCAAGCCGTAAGCAGGAGAGAGAAGATAATTTTTCCGCACTCAATGATGAAGGAAAACCCAAATCTCAACGACAGCGAAATGTACCAACAGACAGGGTAGAGGAGTTTCAACGATTAGAAGAGGAAATCGAACAACTAGAGAAACAGGCAAAGGCTGCACGGGATGAGCAGAAACACAAAGCAAAACGTCTTCAAGAAATTACGCGCATCAAAACTATTGATGAATTGCTAAGACTATCAGCTGAAGAATTAGAGCAGAGGAGCAAGAGCTTAATTGATCCCAACTCACCTAATGCAAAAATCCTCCAACAGCTAATTAGTCTGCAAACACAATGGTTCGAGCAGTTTGGGCGCAATGAACGATTTAATGCACCTTTGATCAAGCGATCGCAAGTCGTTGCAGGAACGTGTATTGGAATCTCCAGGGAAATTTCTGACATTGAATTTGATCTGTGCATTGTTGATGAGGCTTCTAAAGCAACCGCGACTGAAGTTTTAGTACCAATGGCGCGTTCAAAAAAATGGATATTGGTAGGCGATCCCAAACAACTACCACCTTTTCAAGATGAAGCCAGCCGAAATTCCGAATTTTTGGAAGATTATGAATTGGCATCAGACGACATTCAAGAAACCCTGTTTGATCGCTTGTTAAGAACCTTGCCAGATGCTTGCCGTAAGATGCTGGCAATTCAGCATCGAATGGTTGAGCCGATAGGAAAGTTGATCAGCACCTGCTTTTATGAAGGTCAGTTGGGTAGTAATGGGCCTGCAATAGATAAAACTTTAAGTCAGGTTTTGCAACGACCTGTCACATGGTTGACTACCTCAAAGCTCAAAAATAGCCGCGAACAAGTCCTTAAGTCTAGCTTTAATAACTCCTGTGAAGTCAGAGTTATTGTTCAGTGGCTTAAACAACTTAACCGAGTTGCAGAGGAAGCTCAAAAACATTACACTGTAGCAGTTTTGAGCGGGTATGCAGCCCAACTGAAATTGCTCAATCGCGGCTTGGATGCAGAACAAAGTAGCCTAAAAGCTTTGACAATCGAGTGCAATACTGTTGATGCCTTTCAAGGGCGGGAAGCAGATATCGTTGTTTACTCAGTGACTCGATCCAACAAAGATGGCAAAATTGGATTTCTCAAAGATGAAGCCAGACTAAATGTGGCGCTATCTAGAGGACGGGTTGGTTTGCTGATTGTTGGCGATCATCAATTTTGTCGAGCGTTAAGTCACAGTCCCCTACATAGTGTCCTGCACTACATTGAACAACACCCAGAAGATTGTATTCAGACGGAGCCAAACTTATGACCTGGGAAGAATTTACGTCTTTACATCTAGAAGACCTGCGTCGCTATGATAATCGTTCCGGGTTCGACCTGGTTTGCTGCCAGGAAGTTGGGCTGCCCGTCTACAAAATTACGGTTGAAGCTCTGACTCAGGTTCGTAAACCAATTCCGCCGATTGAGGAGTACGTTCTCAAAGCGATTAATGTTGGTCTTTCATCCGAAGAAGAAATTGCCGGATTTCTGGGTTTAGAATTACTAACAATCCGAGAAGCAATGGTCAATCTACGGGTGAGTGAAGACATTGATCTAATTGCTCCTGATGTTTCACAATTTCAGGTATGGAAGCTAACGAAAAAGGGAGAGAAAACTTTACAAGAAGCCAGAATTATTGTGCCAGAAGAACGAACTTTCGATATTAACTTTGATGGACTTTTAAGAATCCCGCGCTGGTATGGTCAATTAAACTCACGCTTGCTCAAAGCAAAAGATTTGCGCGACTTTAGCATTGTTGAAATTGAGTCTTCACCAAAACGTCCTCCAGAATTGTCCGACCTCAAGTTGAAGGATGTTGACGAAATTATTCAGCAGATTGAGAAGGATAGTAAAGCCAGAGTTCGTCAGGAGCGAGATTTACTGGCTTTGAAGGCGATTGATCGGAGACAACGCTTTTTTCAACCAGCTACTGCACTGGTCTTTAAAGCAAAAGAGAGTGATGAGATTCAGGTGGCATTTGTCATTGATGGTATTGTTTCCAGCGAACATGAGGCTGCCTTTGCTCGTGCGGATGGGGTAAAGAAACTCCGAATTGCTGAGACATTAAGTCAGAGTGAACCGCGAAGGCTGGCTGAAGAGATACTAGGGCGTGAGTTTGTCGCTCAGTCACCTGTTGACGAGATTGCAATTCTTAAAAAAGAGACGACTGCGGCTCAAGCCAAAATTCAAGCTCAGATTGAAACAACTCAGGAAAAGATTGAGCAGGCAGAGGACGATGAAGAGAAACAAGCGCTTTATCAACAACTTCAAGATGCGTTAAAGCAAATTGAGCAGCTTCAATTTCAACTCGATTCTGTGCTGGCAACAGTACCGATGCGCTGGTTAGACATGTACGAACATCGCCCCTTGCTAGAACAAGCCCTTAAGGATAGCCGAGAACGCCTGATGATCTTCTCACCTTGGATTCGGGCTAACTCGGTCAACCGTTGGTTTCTCCAGCAATTTGAGAATTTGCTAAAACGAGGAGTGCAAGTTTTCATCGGGTATGGGTTAGGTGAGAAGGACGAAAAGCGCAGTTCAGCAGATATTCAAGCTGAGAAGAATCTGCAAAAGCTGGCAAGCCAATATTCCAAGACCTTTACACTTAAACGACTTGGAGATACTCACGCCAAAATCCTCATTTCAGACACCAAATTTGCGGTTACTACCAGCTTTAACTGGTTATCTTTTAAAGGGGAGCGCGATCGCACCTTCCGCGACGAGCGAGGGACGCTGGTTTCTGACTCGCACAAGATTGACGAGTTGTTTGATAAGCTGCTGAAGCGATTGACCGACGAATCGCACGTATAGCTTGAATTTCAGACAGTAATATGGGAATTTATGGATGGGCGATGGGTACCATGCAATGAAAGGGAAAGCAAAGTATGATTGATTTACTCAAAGATAATTTAAAGCACTTTGAGGAGTATAAAGACTGCATTATAAAAGTGTGGCGCAATAATAAGTATCTGTAGCGATCACACCTACATTTCGCAGGTGTGATCGCTTAAATGGTTCAGTTAAACATACTCCCTCTACAGAGATCGGCCTACCTTAAAACAACCTAGAGTGGTAAAACTCGCTAGAGTAGATTTTTCATGATTGAAATAGGCGTAAATAGGTAAACCAAAATTTTCAATAATAACGAATTTACTACGTTTAAGTTTTTGCTCTAGCTAGTTTTGCCACGCTAGAAAACAACAACTCACCCCTTAATATCTTTCCCACTCCTATAGTTCATCGCCTTGGGTTTCCTCTTGCCTATCGGTACTACTTTCGATTGCTTGGGAGGTTGTGGCGGACGGCATTTTTCACAATAGAGCGGTCGGACTCCGAAGGTTTCTCGTTCTCAATGAGTTGTGACTGCGGTAAATAGCAATGTCCGCCTTCGCCTGCTTCACTCAATGTGTGGATAATGCCAGCACAGTATCTACAGTATCTAAAGTTAGTAGATAACTACTATTTTTTACTGCGGTTCTCGTTTCAGTGACAATTAGCTACAGGACTGTTCGCCATCTTTTTCCAGAATGGCAATTAATTCCCCCACTCGCATATTCTCTCCCGTCCACACTTGATCTAATAACCGCAAATTTTCAAGAGTTAGGTCGCTCTCTTTCAGTATTGATACGTTTGTTTTACCCAGCGCCATCAACAAATCTTCAAATACAACTAAGCCATTAAACTCCAAGTCTTGAATCTCGGCTGATGCTAAGGCTGACAATCGATCACCACAAATCTCAATCATGAACCAGTCACAAAAATCTTTTTCCAGCAATGGATGACGACCACTGATCCCTTGCATCAGCCATAAACCATAAATACTGGCTGTTGCATCATCCATTGTGGCTAAACGTTTAGCTGCCACCTTCCCAAGATTCTCAAAAAATCGCACACCTAAAGCTTTCTCTAACATCTGCATTGACTCTGGTAGTGCATGAGCTATAACAGAAATTTGGCTATTGTCTAGTTGTTTAGAATGATAATTTTCTAAATATTCATTTGCCTCCTTTGATGCCAACATCCTACCATCTGGGTGTAAGTTGAAATCAACCCCTGGCTTGAAACCTCCTTGAACTAGTTTTTGGATCATGCTTGTCGATACATCCTTTACGGCTTGTTGATAACTTTCCTTACCTACATAATTTTGCAAGAACCAAACAAAATTTGCATACTCTACTTGCACAAGAACTTCTTTAAGGATTATTGTCTCATCCTCTAATTGTGCTAGATTTAGGATTTTTTGAATTTCTTGCAGATTTTGACAAGAAATTGCTTCTATCAACTGCTGTTTTAGGAGTTCATTTTGCGAATTCATTTATCTCCATGCTCAACGGGACTTTACTGCGTTAACTATAGTGGATTAGCACTAACTGTTGTTCAGGTAGTTTAAGGGACGCTTGATAGGTTTTATAAACAGTTTATTGTTCAACTTAAAATACACGATTAGTTGTCGAACTTAAACAGCATTAAAGTTTTATTAGCTATAATCATCCGCTTGGAGTACAGCTTCTATTTCTTTAAGTTTTTGCTGTAAGGATTGATGAAACTTTTTAAGATTAGAACGCTCAATCTTCTCTACACTAAGCTCTTTCAAGCCACGCATTATATTTTTTACTTGTTTATCATTTGGATTGTTAGCAGGCTTGGATGCATTATTTGAAATAATTTGATTGACGAGTTCTTGAGTTTCCAGAAGTGTTAAATTTTGTTCAACGACTTTTTGGGTAGTTTCTACTCTGATTTTTACTACTTTTTTCTCATCTACTTTTAGCTTTTTAGCTGACAATCTTTGTAATACCATTGCATGAGCAGCTTTAAGGTTGGAATCTCGAATCGCTGCTTGCAAATCTGGAAAAAGCGATAACATCCGAAAATCATTGGATGTCACTGATGCTGGATTTAAACCTAAATCTAATAAAACCTTGAAAATCTGCTTTTCTGCATTATCTAGATCGAGGTCATCTAAAACTTGATTTTGTTTATCATCACTTTCTCCAATTAATTCACCCACCTGTTTCATGCGTTTTTGATATTCTAGACGACGAACAGCAGTAGCTAAAATACGTGGGGCTTCTGCCAAGCTAACTTCTGTTTGCTCAGAAATTTCTTTTAAAAGAGCTTCTGCTTTATCAAGAGGGTTGAGGTCTTCACGATATAGTGTTGTAAGCAGTGCTTTCCTATGCAAATCTTGAGGGCGAGGCATGACAACAGATTTTAATGTCTTCCAGTTCAGCTGCATTGCTGCACGCCATCGTCTTTCACCATCAAATAAATCAAAACCTGAACCTTGCGTTATTAAAATTACAGGCTGTAGCTGTCCATCTTTTTCCAAAGTACGTGCCATAGAGTTAATACTTTGGGCAGAAAATGTTTTTCTTGGTTGCTCAGGATTGGGGCAAATTAAGGTTATGTCTATTTCCTGTTGCCCCGACTGCATTGTTAATTGTTCACGTAACGCGGCAATTTGCACTTCTAACTCTGGGGCTTGTAAAGCTCTCAGGCGCTCGACTTCTGCTTGCAGTTTATTGATCTCAACTTCTGCATCTGACATTTGAGCAGCAGTACTAAACATTTTTGTTAAATCTACTTTTGAACGTGCCATTTTACTTCGCTCCTACAATGGCCGATAAATCAGATGCTAGTTTGGCAAAGTCTTTGCAAGCTGGATGTCTCTTTCGATAAAGATGCAGTGGTAATCCTGCTCCCGAAGCATTGCTAAACTCATAAGAAAACCTAATCTCTGGGTAACAATGAGCATCTTTAAGCTGTAACTGCTGAATTATAGTCGGCATTTGTGCCAAAATCTCGTTATGAATAGCCTGATCTGCCCTATATTGATTAGGAACTATTCCCATGATCTGTGGGTAAGGATCTAATCGCAATCTTCTACATTCAATAAAATAAAATTGGAGTAGCTCAGATGCTCCACTAGCACTTTTTGGCTCAAGCTGTATAGGGATAAGAATATGAGTACTAGCTGCAAGTGCAGCTAAATTGAGTCGCCCTAATGTAGCAGGACAATCAATGATTATTAAATCATGCTCTACAGGATAATCTTTAAGACTATCAGCTAGAAGATAAGGGCCACGAGGATGATTAACTAAATCATCAGCAGTTTTTAGCAGAGGCTGTTGTATGCTTTGGCAAACTTCTACTTTCACCTTGTACTTGCTCCAACATGGCACAAAAGGCCATTTGCCTGAAAAATTATCAGATAGTACAGCAGAAACAGACTGCTCAGGATCTGAAGGTTTCTCCAATCCACAAAATAAACTCAGAGAACCTTGAGGATCTAAATCAATAAGTCCTACTGAGCAAGTGCGACGACCGACTTTCCGATTAGCTAATTCATAAGCCAAGTGTGTTGCTAAAGTAGTTTTACCACTGCCTCCAGCATTACTGAGAATAGCTAAAATTACCTTTTGATGTTCTGTTTTTGGCACAGCTATTTCTAATATATTTGTCAAAGTTTAATCTCAGATTTTAAAATCTGAGATTTAATATCCCATAAATAAACCTAAAAAAAATCGTTGAGTCGGCATAACTGCTCTTATAGCACAGAGTTAACCTACTCATCACTTTTATAAGTCATGGGTCTTGGCTTGCCCTTCTTCTTCGGCTCCACTAAAGATTTCTTAGGTGGTGCAGGTGGACGACAGGTTTCGCAGTACAAGGGGCGTGGGCCGTAAGTCTCACGGCTGGTAGGTTGATCGCATTGCTTACAGACGAAGTTGAATACGCGCGTGTGAATTTGCCGTTTGTGCGCTCTGACGGTGTATTCTTTGACGGAGATTTCTTTGCTTGCCATTGTTTAGCTTACTGCGGCTTAATAATTTAACGTAGTTAACTGCTTTCCTTGAATCTTAGCCTTTTCAAATATTCAGATACTTAACTAACCAATCAAAAGCAGCACTTTTATTTTACTCATGAAAAAACTTTAAAAGTTGCTTTGGGGGCTATATGGGGGCTATAGATACCCCAAAGATAATTCAGAATTATTATCAAAATATAACTCCCATGTGGGGGCTTTTTGGGGGCTTTTTGGGGGCTTTTTGACCACTTTACATTTTGTACCCCATTTAGCCCCCAAGGGCTGATGATAGACTTTGACCCTGGAGAAGAAATAGGCAGAAGGGCAAAGGAACAAGAGGGCTTTAAAAATTTCTCAAGTCTTAAGACCTATATACCCGTAGCAATAGCGTCATGAGTTCTGTTGCCGCAGCATGAATAAAAGCTGCAATTGTTGTGTAATCTCTTTGAGCAAGCGTAAATCTTTTTGAGTAACCGCTTTTTGATATTCAGCAAAGAGTGCTTCGTATTGCTTATCCAAAATCAAGTTGGCTGACTCAGAAGAATCTTTTGCTTGCTGCTGTCTATTTTTTTCGAGCCATAGGTCGGACATTTTCTTGAAATCTTCGTATCTAAAATTTTCTTCACTCATGGTCAAAAAGTTCATTAGCCCTCTTCATCCTCTTCATCTTCCTCTTCATAATCTGCGTAATCTGCATAGTCTTTCCCGTGTTGTTCGTACCACAAACGTTCTTCTTGAGCCGCTTCCCTCTGTATTCTTTTCCGCTCTGCTATCTCTGCTTCTAGGATTTCTTGCTCTAACTTTGCCTTTTCAAACTTTTCTCTCTCCAGCCTTTCTCGCTCTTGGGTTTCTCGATCTACCCTCTCCTTCTCAATTCTGATTAATCGCTGCTCGATTCGCCAACAGTAGAAATCCAAAGCTTTACCCGTCGCGGCTCCGGTACAGGCTCCACCCACTAGAAAAATCAGTCCAGTTTTCCACCCTCGGATAGGGCCACCACTCCACTCCAAACTTTTCTGATTGAACCACACCAGCAAAGAATAGACAGAAATCCCAACTACAGTATTAATAAGAGCGAAAATTCTGGGTGTTATCTCAGTCTGTCGCAGTACCAGCCACTGTCCGAGCCAAAGTATTGCACCAAAGATGACAGAGGCGATCGCGCTCATAACCAAATGATCTGGATATGTGAACGGATCTAGCGTCATATTAATGATCAGTGGCACAAATATCAGCGCACAGAGGAAAAAGCCGATTAATAAGCCAGCAACACTTATTAGGCTCCAGTAGCGACCGAGATAACCCAGGCGGAATTCCAATATCCACTCCTGCACTGGAAGCATTGTGACGTAAAATGCCATTGCCGCACTGACGTAATCGAGCATTGGGCTAAGTTAACTGTATATTTAGCGTATTTAGCATCACCGTGCCAAAACGGATAAGGCAAGATATTAATAATCTAAGACGAATTGAAGCGATTATTACTGAAAGGTTTCTTACTCCCCGCGATCGCCTCATCTGGGCATGGGGAGTTATAACATCCCACTCTATACAAGGATTCGCCTTTTCACTGGTTATCATGTATCAGAAGCACTAGCACTCCAGACGACTATTCCTAGTGAAATTAGTGTATTGTACTTTTTTGGTGTTTGATATTTCTGGTGAGATGTCGGGATTTAAGGTATTGTTGGCGTGGTGGGCATTGAGGGCGTTAGTACTCACAGTTTTAGGAGGACGGCGTTAACCAGGATGAGCGATGCCGGGATACCGTTGCGCCACATACAGGAGATATCGGGACATCGGACTTTGGCAGCTTTGGAGCGATATCTGGGGGTCACTGAGAAGCAGAAGCAAAACGCTATCTCTGCTTTGGATTTTTGAACAATGTATGTAAAAAGCTGTTTGTTAAAAAGTCACCACTTTTAATTACGGAGAGTCTCTGGTTTGATTAGTGGGAATTGCAATTTAAATATTGCGATCGCCTTTTTTATGAGTCGGGTAATAGAAGTTAAGCCAAATTACTATGGCACTTAGGGCAGCGATGGATTGAAGCATTAGCATCTGTGCTAAAAGCTATGTTGCAAAAAGGGCAAATAGCCATAGGGTGATGGCATTGTTCACACCCTATTACGTCAACCGCATCTGTTGAATTTAATAATTCTATATATGAGCGCCCTTTGCTAAAAAAAGCATTAGTAACACCCGAAAAAATTGCAAATGCGACATTGGTATCAAAATAATCTGAAGTAAAACAACGCTCTGTTTTACAGATTGGGCATTCACCCTTCCATACAGAATCTAGCCTTTTACCAGAACCTTGATGCAGAGAGACTTCTATTATAGCCATCACTTGTTGTTGTTAATATTACTATCTAGGTTCCACTGCATAAGCTAGCAACAGCATCAGTAAAAACTCTAGACACGCTAAATTAAATACGCTCCAAATTTATGACGATAACCGCAACCGCGACCAACTGGAGATGTCCGAGCTATTGATGGACGTAAAACTAGCGGTGCGATGTAGAAAGTCGAATGTTAGAGATTAAATAAATCCTCATACAAGTGAGCAGAGAATTAACTCTCTCATTGTTGAGTGTCATGTCCTAACATACCTGAGCTAACAAAGTGGTCAGTGCCGCTTACTGTGTCCCATAATATATAGTTATATTCCTAAAAATACGCATGATAATTTACTCAATCGTTTTGCATCTGAGTACTATAATGCACCAATCCACAAAGAGAGAAATGAGATATTAATAGATTTTTCAAGACAGCAAACACTTGAAAGGAAGAAGAACGAAGAAAGTAAAGGATATATTAATCGAGGTTGGAGCTATTCATTTCGTAACAATCGAATTACGCAAGGAATCTAAATTGATTTTTTAGCTCGTGCTATACTTCTGTAGACTTATTTTCCAATCCGCCAAAACTCTGGGAGAGATGTGTTTACCCCTCTCGTTGATTAAGGTATCAGCCATTGTCGTCACCTCTATCACTGTTTTGTGTCCTGTCTCTACCATCTCAGCTAATAATCGCAGTGTTCTGGTGTAGGCAACACCGTATGCCTTGCAGGTTTCAATAACTAGCCCATCATCACTAGCACAAATCAGCAATTGATGACGGGCAATGGCAATTGTAGATCGATCCGCGACACTCAAAAGGGGCGCTCTAACGTTAAATTCCAGAAAACTGGCAAACATCTCTTCTGTGGAAAGAGCCAGAGGTGTTAAGTATTGGTTAGCAGCTTGACGAGTTTGGGTTTCCAGTTGATCTGAGTCTAGAAGTTCCTGGGCAATGTACAACGGGCTGTAGTGCTGTTGTAGCCACCTCCACTCGTTCAGCCAGCGAAAATCAATGAGTGCTGTTGCGTCAAGAATTGTTCCGTTAAGCGACTGCATAAACCTCATTTTCTTGACGACGCACCCGCAGTTTTTCAACAGTTAAGTTGAGAAGTTCTGCTGCTTTCATCTCTGAAATCTTGCCCAATTTTAAGGACTGCCAAATTAGAAATTCATAACGTTCATTTTCTGGATAATCATCCGCAGGCAGTGCTGGTGGTAATTCCATTGAGTTTTGCAAAGATGCACCATCATGTTGCTTTTTATAAATAGCACATATTTTGGCTTTCTCTTTAGCAAAATCAATAATTCCCATTTCTGTTAAACGATTCAAGATAACTAAGTAACTCACCCGAAAATGCCGTTTGAGTTTGACAATATCTTGGGTAAGTGTATACATTCGCTCAAATTCAGCTTGAGGCACAAGTAGATGACTAGCAAAGTAATTAGCTACTTTTTCTCGTGCTTTTTCTTCTTCTTTGGTTCCTTCTTCAATTAGAGTGTTTTGGTACTCTACACGATGGAAGATGAGGTGTCCAATTTCATGTGCAAGGGTAAATAATTGACGTTCAATGGTGATGTTATGGGTATTGACCAAAACAAAAGCACCTTCAATATCACTACAAGCACTAAGACCAAAGAAATCTTTAATAGGAATGGACTGGCGTAAAACTTTTAAGCCGATTTCTTCTACAGACTGAAACAGGTTGGCAATAGGAGCATCTCCCAAGCCCAAGCGATGGCGAAACAAAGCAGCTATTGTCTGAATGTGCTTTTCGTTGCCTTCTACTTGATGGCAAGGTGTACTTTCTGGGGTGTAGGTCGGTAAGCCAACGGCTTGTTCTAGGGCGTTATAAGTTTGCAGCATTCGTAGCATTTGGGCTGCAAACTGGGCATTTTTGTCGAATGTTACATAAGCGCGGAACCGGAAGTTGGGTAGTCCTTCACCTTGTGAGCGTAGCAAGTCATCGAGTGTAATGCCCAAAGCATTCGCCAGAGCAGAAAGGATTTTGCTGTCTGGTAAAGTTTTGGCGTTCTCGTAGTTATTAATACTCTGGCGAGTAACCCCTGCTTGTTCTGCAAGTTGCTCTTGAGACAAGCCTAGACTTTTACGGTAGCGGATCAGGTTGCCAGCGATGATCTCTTTCATAGTTGAGTTGCCCTTATTCGCTGGAGGACTAAAATTTGTCAAAGTAGCTGTAACTATATTTCCTAATTATAATAGAAAATGTAAAAGATGTTTGACATTAGCGAAAAGACTTATAGGAGTAAATTTATGACTATTGCAATCGGAAGATGGCAGTTTGAAGGCCCATACTCACACACAAGCAACTTAGATAACCGTTCAGGCGTTTACGCCATTCTTGACGGAAGAGTAGATGGTATGTATTGGATGATAGATATAGGTGAATCTACCACAGTCAGGGCAAGAATTGAAAATCACGACAGAGCAAACTGCTGGGTAAGAAACCAACAGGGGACACTAGCCGTTGCAGTTCTTTACACCCCACACTTTCAACAAGCAGGAAGACGGACAATTGAACAAGAAATCCGAAGTATGTACCCGTTAGCTTGTGGAATTCGATAGAGGAATAGAAGTTGCATCTCCAAGCAGAATTCTCATTAAATAAGCGCTAAACAACTTGTCAGTACTTATTTAATAGGGCGAATCTCTCCATGTTGCCGAATGTGTTCAACTAACCGCTTGGTTTCACCACCAGCTAATTCTAGTTCCCTGAGATTGCCCACCAAAATAAACAATTCCCTTGCCCTACTAACGGCTGTATTCAGTAAATTAGGTTTACGGTTGAGAAACCAAAAACTATGCTCTTGATGGCACTGGTAAGGAGAGAAGATGATCACTGCTTTCTCTCCCCCCTGAAACGTGTAAACTATGCCAGTATCATCTCAAGAAAAGTTTCGCCAACGCTTCGTGAGTCGATATCTGAGTGCGTTGGCTTGCTGTAAAAACGGCGACATTACCCCAATCATCTTTGAGTTGTCGGCAACGCCAAGGTTATAGCCCTGTTTTCCTTCTAAGTCCTGGTTTTGATATGTAAGGTTACTCAACATTTGTCAGCGTCTCTAGTTGTACAAGTAGCTTTTATATTTGCTTGCGCTTCTTCGGATTTGACCAAATATGGGACTTTCTTATTTTGGTAGTCGCATCGGTAAAGCGCCTTTGTAATCGTTATACTCGGTGTTTGGGCTAGAGGCTAGGCTTTTCTTCTCACTAATGCGCTGTCTGATTTTACTTAAAGACCAGTTTAGGGCAATAGCTTGTTCTAAAAACTCAACACGCTCATTCAACCTGGGAATCTGGGCGAGCGCTTTGCAATGAAGAGAGTGATACTTGTTAGCATCAAGCCAATTATAAAATAGTCCGAGACTTAAGTAGCTCTCCAAATTTTAGTCTCTCGATGGATTTCTTTGAAAATGAAGAAATTCATATTCATTTTTAAAACTTCTTGTATTCGCCTCGTACTTAATTACGAGGCTGTTAGCGCTTCGCGGGACTTTTGTGAACATTACAAAAATTTCGGAGAAATACAATGGATATTCAATCTCTACTCACCCAAGCTATTGAAGTTATTGTTATGAGCTTTGTTGCTCTGATGATTTTCGATTTTATGGATGGACTTTACGTTGTGCCATTACCAGCTATTGCAATTACACAATCCAATGTCAGTTCCAAATCTACAGTAACAGCACCTCTTGAACCACTATCTAACACTGAGCAACTAGTAGTCAAACCTCAACAAATCCCCTTCGTTACATCACAGTTTGAGAAAATTTCTGACCCCTGGACATTAGAGCTAGAGCCTCACAACAGTTCTACCGAAATTCAACCAGTTATACTCCCGTTCCCCTCACTAAGGCTGCTACCACCAGCAACAGGAGTACAACCAAAAGCTAGGGCAACCAGGAAATCCACCGCCAAACCAAAATCCACTACAACCAAGAAATCCAGCAAACCTACCAACAAAGCCGCGACTCCTCTTCGTTCTGACTCTGGCAAGAAGTCCGTGGCATAATCCACAGCTTGGTTTATCAGAAAGAGCGATGGCTGTGCCAACGCCTGCCGTAGGATGCCCAAAGGGCTGTAGGGCGAATGCACCAATAGGACTGCGATTGCTTCTGAAGAGAAAAAATAAATTCCAACTCGCAATCAATAAAGCTCAATTTGCATTGGCGTAGCAACAAGCGGCTACGCCAATTTTTTGTGAAAATCAATTCCTTATACAGTCATGGTCAGCCTAATCGCTACACAAGGATGTCTCTTCGACCTGCAAACAGTTCTGGACTACGGGCAATCTGTTGTGAACGTTGCCCAAGAACTTGTTAAATTATTAATTGAAAATCGTCCTATCTCCACAAAAACTGTTTCTACCCAGATGAATCGTTACTTCAACGGCACGGCGGCATCAGGTGCTTGGCAGTGGAAGGACGGATACGAATCTGTAGAGGTTGCGTTAATCTTGTACTTGCGGCAAAAGGGGCTGTCAGAAAATCCCTTAGAAGAACTGCGACGGCTTGAATTGCTCTGCCCCACACATACCCGTCGTAGCGAGGAGCAACTAAAACTTCAGCAGTTCTCGACTCCGCTACCCCTAGCGTACCTAGTGGCGTTAGCAGGACAAATCACAAACAACGACCTGACTCTTGAACCATCAGCTGGTACTGGGATTTTAGCCCAGTTTGCTAAACTTCAAGGTGCAAGTTTGATGCTCAACGAGCTAGCCGACGACAGAGCAAAGATTCTGCGACGATTGTTCCCTGGCGTTCCCTTATTTGGGGTGAATGCCGAACAGATAAATGATTATTTGGCTGGCAAGACTCAGCCTTCGGTTGTTTTGATGAATCCGCCATTCTCATCATCACCCAAAATAGCCGATCGCAATCCCGACGCAACAAAGAACCATATCAACTCGGCATTACAAAGGTTATGCGACGGCGGGCGGCTGGTAACAATCACTGCTAACTGGTTTTCTCCTGATAATCCCACTTGGCGAGAAACTTTTGTTAAGTGGCAAGAAAAAGCGCGAATTGTGCTTTCAGTGGGGGTCATTGGTCAAGCTTATGCCTTGCATGGGACAACGATGGAAACCCGGATTACTGTCATTGACAAGGTTCCATCTGATAATCCCAGCAACATTCCTTGCATAAGAGAAACCTTGGATTTGCCTCAACTGCTGCCATTGATTGAGCAATTACCACAGCGATCTCTGTGGCAGCATTCAACTGCTAAAGCGGAGGCTGCGGTGGCGAAGGTCGTTAAGCTGCCAAAGCGTACTGTAGTAGATCAAACACAAACAGTTTCTCTTATTCCAGACGTGGCAGTTCTGGAGTACGAATTGGTCGAGTGGAGTGGCTCAGACAGTTTAAAAGATGCCTTGTACGAAAGCTATCGCCCACAACGCATTAGGATCAAAGATGCTTTGCCACATCCCTCATTGCTTTGCGAGAGCGCAGCCCTAGCACTTGTCTCACCACCGGCTCCCACATATAAACCATATCTTCCTCAACATATCGTTACACAAGGGTTGTTGTCCGAAGCACAACTTGAAAGCGTTATTTACGCAGGTCAGGCACACTCTGAACTTTTGTCCGGTTCCTACTTGGTGGATGATTCACTCGACAACGTGACAGTCGCGGCGAACAATGAGGAGAAGGCACTTAGGTATAGAAAAGGCTGGTTTCTTGGCGATGGCACAGGTTCGGGAAAAGGTCGGCAAGTAGCAGGCATCATTCTCGATAACTGGTGTCAAGGACGCAAGAAAGCCATCTGGATTTCCAAAAGCTCTGCTTTGATAGAAGATGCCCGACGTGATTGGTGTGCCTTGGGTGGTAGCGAAAAGGACATTATCGACCTCGGCAATATCAAACTAGGTGATCCAATCCCCTTTTCGCAAGGTGTTCTCTTTGCTACATATTCTACCTTAAGATCCCAGAAGGGTGGTAAAAGCCGACTCAAACAAATCATTGAGTGGGCTGGCATTGAGTTTTCAGGAGCGATTGCCTTCGATGAATGCCACGCGATGGGTAACGCGATGGCACTTGAAGGTAAGCTGGGTATGGTCAAAGCATCAATGCAAGGTATTGTTGGGTTACGGCTACAAAATGCACTACCTGTTGCACGGGTTATCTACGTCTCAGCCACCGGAGCGACCAAAGTCTCAAACTTATCTTATGCGAATCGTCTGGGGCTTTGGCAGACTGGCGACTTCCCATTTACCTCCCGTGAAGATTTCGTGGAATCCATTGAAGTTGGTGGCATTGCTGCGATGGAAGTGGTAGCCAGGGATCTCAAGGCTTTGGGACTGTATCTGGCGCGGAGTCTCAGTTTTGAGGGCGTAGAATACCAAACTCTCGAAATTGAACTTACTCCTACTCAGGAAAGAATCTATGACAGTTACTCCGAAGCTTTCCAAATTATCCACAATAACCTTCATAAAGCATTAGAAGCTTGCAATATCTCTGGCTCAAAGACTTATAACCGTGCTGCGAAAATGTCTGCGATGTCTCAGTTCGAGTCCCATAAGCAGCGATTCTTCAATCATTTGCTAACCGGGATGAAATGCCCAAAACTGATTAAAGCCATTGAGCAAGACATCACGCAAGGTCATGCTGTTGTAGTCCAGATAGTTTCTACAAATGAGGAACTATTGAAACGCCGACTTAATGAGGTTTCGCCCCTTGAATGGAAGGACTTGAATCTTGACCTGACTCCACGGGAATATCTCATGGATTATTTGATGAGCGCTTTTCCGATTCATCTCCATGAGATACATTCAGGTGAAGACGGGGAAGAACGTTCCGAACCGACTTTTAATGCCGATGGTTCGCCCGTTATTTCTCAAGCTGCACTTGGGTTGCGTTCGGCACTAGTAGATAAACTAGCTAGTCTTGACCCAATCCCTGGCGCATTAGAACAATTGCTGTGGCACTTCGGTCATAAACAAGTAGCTGAAGTTACAGGACGAAGCAAAAGGGTACTCAAAGACGAAGCTGGACGGTTATTTGTTGATTCACGCGGTTGTGGGGCAAATATTGCTGAAACTACTGCATTCATGGCGGGAGACAAACAAATTCTCATCTTCAGTGATGCTGGTGGGACTGGTCGTAGTTATCACGCAGATTTAAATGCAGTCAACCGGAAACGGCGATCGCACTACTTACTCGAAGCTGGTTGGAAAGCAGATAATGCCATACAAGGACTAGGACGCTCTCACCGTACAAACCAAGCTTCTGCACCAGTGTTCCGTCCTGTAACTACCAATGTGCGCGGTGAACGTAGATTCATTAGTACGATTGCTAGACGGCTGGATAGTCTCGGCGCACTCACTCGTGGACAGAGGCAGACTGGAGGAAACGGGATATTCGATACGAAGGATAACCTAGAATCACAGTACGCCGAACACGCTTTGTATGAGCTATTTAAGCAAATCTTCCAAGGTAGGTTTTATGAAGTGCCTTTAGGAAAGTTCGAGCAAATGACCGGATTATCGCTGACCTCCCATGAAGGCGGCATGAAAATTGACTTACCACCTTTGCGGCAATTCCTCAATCGACTGCTGGCTTTGAGAATTGGGATGCAGAACTTGATTTTCGAGCGTTTTGAGTTGCTGTTAAGTCAACAGATAGAAAGTGCGATCGCCGCAGGTATCTTTGAACTTGGTGTCGAAACTCTTCGGGCTGAACGGTTTACCATCAAAAGCCAGTCAGCCGTTTATACTCATCCTACTACTGGTAGTGTGACTAATTATCTTAAGATTGAGCGCACTCAAAGGAATAACATCAAAACTGCTGACGAGATGCTAGAGTTTGCTGCCCAGTACCAGGGACAACTCATGATCAATGAGAAATCTGGTCATGCGGCTGTGTCAATTCCGACACACAGCATCTTCGACAGCGATGGTGGTGTTATTCCACGAGTTTTGTTGGTGCGATCGCAAAACCAAATCCGTGTACCTGTTCAAAGTTTGGAATCATCAACTTGGCGGCAGGTTTCGGCGGATACGTTTGTTGCGGCGTGGTCGAAGGAAGTTGAAGAATTGCCTAAGTTTACTACTGACTACATTCACCTTGTTACTGGCATTCTTCTGCCCATTTGGAAAACTCTACCGATTCAGAACAGTCGAGTATTTCGACTGCAATTAAGTCATGGAGAAAAAGTACTCGGTCGTGTAATCAGTGCAGAGAATATTCGTGCTGTTGCTGAACAACTGGGTTTGAAGAATAAGCTGCTTTCTCCAGAAGAATTAGTTTATCTGGTACTGAATGAGCGGTATTCAGAGCAATTACCCGGAGGTGTAACTTTGCGTTGTTCATTGGTTGCAAATGAGCGCCGTATTGAATTGGTCAATGCTTTATCGTTGGCTGACTCTCTGGTGACTGTTGGATGTTTCACCGAAGTAATTCAATGGAAAAAGCGAGTATTCATTCCAGCTAACTCGAAAGCGGCATCAATCCTAGCTGCTGTGATTGAAATTCTGAGATAAAATTTGTAGCCACTTTTATCAAGTGGCTATTTTTTCGATTTTACTATTCTGCTTTCAACCCCAAGCAAATCCTTATAAACTTCATAATCTCGAAAAAGGTCTATAATCAAACTTCGAGTAAAAGCACAGTAAATCATATTTCCTCGCGCCTCGTACAAACCAAAAGCTTTAAACAAATCTTTTTTAGCGCCCTCAATATCGCCCAGATGAAATCTGACTGTCCCTCGTCCACAGTATGCTTCTGCACAATCAGCATCCAAAGATAATGCCTTTTCTAAATCAAAGAGTGATTTTTCTAATTCCCCAGACAAAAAATAAATATTCGCCCTATTTATATAGGCTGATAAACAGTTTGGGTCAAGTGAAATTACTTGATTGTAATCTAAGATAGCTGCTGGATTATCACCAGTTAGATTTTTATACGTATCAGCCCGATTTAGATAAGCTTGAACTAAATTTGGATTCAGGGCGATGGCTTTAGTGTAATCTTCAATCACCTTGGGGAATTCTGATTTATGACAGATTTTTGATCGAGCTAGTCCCCGATTATTATAAGCTTCAGCAAAGTTAGGATTCATTGCTAACGCGTTATCAAAAAGTTGAATCGCACCTTCATATTTTTCGATTTGAAACTGAATCATTCCTATAGTATTGTGAACTTCCGCAAAATTAGGATAGAAATAAAGTGCATTTCTGAAGCACTCCATTACTCCAGATAAGTTTCCTGATTTGAGATGTTCCAATCCTTTGTCATACCACAGTTGCCCTTGTTCTACATCAATCTCTTCTATTAATTCCACCATATATTCTCTGTTGTGATTTATAATTGCTGAAATATTCATCAACTCAGATATTTAGCCGAGTCAGTTAATTTATCTGTGTATTTCTAGTCCTTGACTTTTATTTTGCGCTAAAATTTTATCTATCTGACTATTCGCGTCCTCAAAAGTTTGCAATATCTGTGGAGTTAGTTTATTGGTCTGTACCTGACCAGATTGCAAGTTTAAAATTACCTCTCCATTTTTCTGCGAAATAGTTAAATCCCTCTGCTGGGTATTGAAAGCCAAGTCATAAATCTTTCCTTGGACTTGAGTACCATTTTCATCAGACTTACCCCAGACCATGCCAATCCTTTGAGCAATTTGAGTCAGCCGACTGATGGCTTCAAGCTCAAATGTATCTTGATTCATTACTGTCAACGCTGACTCTGATAATTGCTCACCAGCTTTAAACCCATTTGCTACTTCTACAATGCGTTTTTTGTAATTCTCCGACTTCCCTAACTTATCTGCGGCATTGTACCAATTTCTCAAGTCATCAATAGTAACTGTCGGGGGCTTCTCTACACCTAGAGGTTCGCTTTTTGTACTATTAGTAATGTCTATTGTAGAAGGAGTAGTAGAAAGTAATGGAGTTATAGATTGGTTAGGTGGGGATTGTGCTGTTTGTTCTGGGGGTTTCAAAAACTGCGGTCGTGTAGCGAGGGAATTAACTCTTTGTTGATACTCACTATCCGTTTCAATCACAGCCCCAAATTTCTTGGTCATGCTTTCTAAAGTTTTGGCAGGGATGGAGCTATCAACCAAGTTAAATACGGCTAGACCTTTTTTAGTTTCCTTGATCACATCTTCTGTTGGTACTTGCTGCCATTCAACTTTTTGAGCAGTTAACCATTTAGTCACAGTCTCAGCTTTCTGGTTGTCAACAGCCAAGCCCATGACTGCAAGTTTTTTGTTTGATTCTGTCGAAAATAAGAAAGTAGGACGCTTTTTAATCTGATGTAGAATTTTCGCACTCTTCTCAATCATCTCTTGCTGTTGAGGGTTAACCGATTGAGTCCCAAAAGCCTGAAATTCCTTCGTCCAAATAGTAGGATATTCAACGGTATTAGGGTCAATTTGAGCGCAAATAACAGAAAAATTACTTTGAATAATAGCGGGCGCAGGTGTCAGTTGTCCGGTTTTGAGTAGTCCAAGTTGTCTGAGCGCGTCTTTGTCTTTTTTGAAGTGCAGCACTCCCAAGGGTTCACCATTCAAAAACACAGCATCTCTAGTTTTTAATGGTGGTATTTCGATAGTTACTTTTCGATAATCTCCATCTGAAAATGGCTGACCAGAAAAATCATAAAAGTTAATTTTATTAATTTTCAGGAGATTGCCATTGGGAGACTCACCCAGCACAAAAGCAAGACTACCAGTTTCGGAGATAGAAGTGAGTTTTAGTTTGAGAGGATTACCATTTTTTAGGTAATCAACTTGTTTTAACTGTTCGACAGAATCACTGTCTAACTCCCCCAAAGTTTTACTATCAATTTTGATCTTGACAGTTTTATCAGGAATCGGGACAGTACCAAACTCTAAATTTACGGGTTGGTCGTTAAAAACCTGTCCCCCTTGAGAGAAGTTCTTGAGTTCGCGGATAGTAACTTCAACGGGTTCAAATCCTGGTAGTCCAATAGTGGCATTAGCGGTGGCAGGTTCTATGCCTTCCATACTAGCTTGTGCTTTCGTGCCAATGGGCAACATCCCACTTCTGGTTTCTAACATGGCGAATTCCTTGTAAAGTCCCTCAGCATCCTGGACAAACATTAGTCTGGAAACGTGGCGTTCATGCCCGACTGGGTGGTGGCTAGCCCTAATTTCTATCGGGTGCAAATCATCCTTGTTCCAGTCTCGACCCAAAAATTGATTCGCTTCATTCAAAAGTGTGACTAACTTCGGTTCAGTAAATTGCAATTCATCTAAGCGAGAGATAATCTCATTGGGGAAACCAGCGAAGGCGAAATTGGAAACTTTTTTAGCGATCGCAGATGGGTCGGTGTTTTCTTTACGTGCAACCTCCAGTTCATCTTGACGGGATGCAGAGATATTCCAAGCCGACGCTGCTGCGGCAAGTTTTTCTGACTCTGGGATCTTCGCATAAAATGCTTCTGCGGATTCATAAGCCAAGGCAAAGAGTAGTTTAATTTGGCTTCTAGTAAGTTCTGGTTTTAGTTCTAGGAGTTTAACTCCCTGCGTGGTCATCCCCGCCTTGAGGTTGTGGTCAGTCACAGATTGTTGACTAACTGTTCCAAGATGACGGTATGCGGGTTTCTTATCCGAACCTATCTCACCATCTATCTGTGCAACTGCTAATAATCGGTGAGGGCGTTCAAAACTTCGGAATTTTTCTGGAATTTCATCTAAGCGAATGTTCAGCGTCTGGGCTTTCCAGATTAAGGGGTGTCCGTAACGGGTGAGATTGGTTATTTCCAGTTTCCCGAACTGTGGAGTTTGCACTATTGCGGATGGCCCTTTCTCGGTTTCACGCCGTTGGGACATCCGAACCGCAGGGTTAAATTTCCGATCAAACTCGTACTTAGCGGCAACTGCTACAAATTTTTGCTGTGGTGTAAATTCTACTCCCTTGAACAAATCTTTAAACTGAACGATGGGGCGCGATTCTAACTGTGATTCTTGGAAATATTTATTGGTTTGGCTAATTAATAATTCTACTGGTGAGTAGCCCTTTGGTGTTATACCTGTGCTTAAATAAGCTGACGAAGATTTCTTATCTTTAATATAATTAACATCACGATATAAGTAGCGGCTGTTCTCCCAGATTTTATCCATCTCAGGTTTTTTAGCACTTTTGAATAAATCCACCGCTATTTGGTTTTGATAACACCCCTCACCAATCATTTCTCGGTACATCAGGCGGTTAACATCCATTGCCTGAACCATAATTTCTGGAGTTCTTTGAGAATGAGCAAGTTCAACAAACCCTTGCATATAAGGTTTGTATTCTTCTCTAATTAACTTTGGCTCTTTCTGGCGTTCTTGCTCAAACAGGGTTTCGTAATGGTTAGAAACTTGGTCTAGATAATTTGATTTCTGCTCAAAAGTACCGTAAGTCTTTAGTATTTCTATTTCCGATTCTAATGCCTCCAGTGCCGTCACTTGATTGTTGATTATGCCCACGCTGATGCTATCACTCATGTGGATAGCGATTTTTTCAAATGGAGGCTGGCTTCCATCGCTGGGATCATAAAATGATTGTTTTTTGAGCTTAACCGTGGGCGAATAGGCGTTTTGGGGAAGATTTCTTCGCTCTGCCTCTGCTGTTAAATTAGGATATAAGCTGGCTTTTGCCACACCAATGCAATCACCATCATAGTCTCGTGCTTGGCGTTCTGATTCGGTTTCTGCTGGGTCGATAAAATCAACATCGACCCCTCGCGCTTCTAACTCTGTAATTCTTTGCTGTATGCGCTTGTGGTCTTCGTCATTGACTACAATTATGCCTTCTAAGGGTTTACCATCTGGCCCTAACTGATCCTTAACATATTTATTATTAGAAACACACAAACCATTAGAGTTGAGGAAAGGAGAACGGAAGTTAAGAATTTTTTCTTGCTCATCAAGCCAAGAGATGCAAATTTCACCATTTTTGAGTTCCTTGGAGGGAATAATCATTCCTCGGTCAAAAGTAAGCGTTTTCCCAACAGCAATATCTCGCCACTCACTTTGTACAAACCGATTTAATTCCTGTTTGACCTTCTCAGTTTCTAATAACTGCTGATGCCCTAGTAAATCGGCTTTAATGAGTTTGTACATGAATAAGTCATCTTTAGTACTCTCGTCATCCAACTCCTCATCTGCATCTAAGCCATCATTTCTCTCTAAGTTTTTAACATCTGTTTCAAGATTTGTGACTTCTCCTGTTTTTAATTTATTTTGGCTCAATGATTCTTTACGTTTTTGATATCTTTCACAATAGTAAGCAGCAACAATTCTTGGGTCATCTTTAATAGAGACTAATCTTTGAGCTTGTACCTCTAGTTCTTCGGCAAAATCTTTAATTCCTTGGGGGAAAGATGCCAGCAGTTGGGAGATAGACATTTGTCCTCGTTGAGATTGCCCTTTTTCGGCTAACCAAATATTTTGCTGATATAATCCTGGTTGAATCTGCGGTTTAGTAGGCCCTTTGGGTCTATCCTTGTCTGTTCCCTTAAAACTGCTTACGGGAAGAATTATATCGATTTTTGGTTTGTTATTTTGATCCGCATATTTTATTCTATCTAGTCTGTGTGGACGGAGCGTTCCTTTGCCAAAACGATATTTAGTAGTATCATCTCCAACTCCATCCACCCAACCGAATCGATGCTGAATTACACGATAGCTTTTATCTGTTTGGGATTCTCTTAAGGTTACTTTGTCATAAAGTTGTGTTGAAATCTGCCCATAACAATCACCAACTAATTTATATGCCAAATCATTCGATAATATCCCTCCGTTTTCGCCCCGGTTATCAGTAGAATCATCTACTACTAGAATATTTAGCTTTTCGTGAATTGCATTTTTACAAGCCCCAAGAAAGATGGAACCATAAGCGCCACGGTCTTTACTGTCTGGGCAAATCTTTTGAATTGTTTCTAAGCATTCTTTATCTCCATAAAGTAAGCGAGTCTTAGAAGATAGCAATAAAATCTGTCCATCTGGATGATTCTTTAATTCTTCGGCGGTGCTGTATTCATCTGAATGCCCAAATGAGAATTCTTTGTCAGGAAAGTAGAATTCTAGTAAAGTATTACTGAGCTTTTCAGTTAAAATTGATTGAGAGTTAGTTTTGTTATCGTCTATATAGATCCACTGATTTAAACGAGGGTCAAAATGCTTCAATTCCAGAGTCATAAGATTTGAAATTTGATGAATATTAATTAATTTTTTGAGAGGTTTTTATGTCAAGGATTAAGCGTTGGATAAATATGAATAATGAAGAATTTAACCCAGATGGGAGTTTGAAAGATGAAGCCCGACAACAAATGCTGTCCACAGGAATGAGTAACGAAGCAATTACTGACTATGCTCTTTCGTTGAAAGAAGAATACGACGAGTGGAAGCACTTGGACGAGACTGATCCAGAGCAGTGGCCAATCTACACAGCCTACGATTTCTTCACTGAACAAGAAAAAAAGGAATTTAACCCAGATGGTTCTCTCAGACCTGAATATATAGAATATGCTCAGAAAATTGGTATCAGTGAAAGTGCGTTGGAACAGCTTGAGTGGCGCAAGAAAATCGAGGTTGATGATTACAACAAAGTGTCTGCTAAATACGCAGAAAAGGGCATTAATTTCGGCGCATGGCAGATGAGAGGAAGGATTGAAGACAGCAGAACATACGTTCAACGTCGGCAGCAGATGGAGCAAGACCTGCGTAACTTTGAGCCGGAAGACAGTCTACCTTTCGACAAAGACACAGCATACTAGGCGGGAGCTATGCAGAGCGAGTGATAATACAAGCTGAAAGCATTATCAAACAGCGCTTTCAGCTTTTTAGTGACATCCTTTTAGTGAGATTGGACAGCAGGCAGGTTAGCGTTGCCGATGGTTTAATAGAGCGAAACGCCCCGTTAAAAAGGCAATCCTTCGTAAGATGGCAAAGGGTGTAATGATTAATATGTGCAGTGAATTGAATGCCGAGCGTTCTCTGACTACTTCAGCCCACATCACTTTCAGTTGGTCTTCAGTTGTCTGCTGGGCGAAAAAGTGAATATTTGGTTAATTGGCTTGCCGTTCTATAGCTGGAGGGATTACCCCAGACGATCGCACAACTGACTTGTTGGAAGCGGCGGCAAGGAACGCAAACATCCCTAAAATAGCAAAAGACGTAATAATCACTTGCTGTAGGGAGGTAAATACTGACCTTTCTTTTTCCTTTTGGACAGTAATGCGATTGAGATTCTGTTGAAATGCCGAGAAATACAAATAATTCAACACTTTCTCACACAAGGTAGGGTCTTCACCTATCTGTACTTTCTGGCACAGGAGAATTTCTAGATGCTCCCGGCGGCGATCGCTTGTAGACAAATCGCGCTCATTCCACGGTTTTACTTGGGTTGTATCTAAAGGTCTATTAATACCTAATATAGTCATACTATGGCCTTCTTTAGTTGTTGAGTTAGTTGAGGGAACAGGTGTAATCGATAATTCAATTACACCCTAGTGTGCTTTTTGAAAAATGGAACTCATATCTAACTTAAGAAGTTTAAATATGCTTCCTAAAAAGAACTAGCAACTTGAGTACTGAAAAAATCAAAGCTCAGGTTGCTAGTAAAGTTTGAGAATATATGCTATATTTCCCAGTCCAAATCTTCAGTTGGAGATGGAGATAAAACCTGTGCCTTGGGTGTATCTGGCTGCAATGGGTTCGTCCCGTCCTGAAATAATTCTTGTGCTAAAGTCCGCCCATCGCCGTCAATGTCGCTTGCGAGAAAATACTCTAAAACCTGCGGTGTAGCACCATCAATTGCTGCTTGTGCTAGTAGAGATTTGATGAATTGGGGAGATGCTTCACTATCAGCTAGTACCTTCAAAGTTTGCTCGGCATCTTGGATGGTCATTTTAGAGATATCTCTAACTCCAACTTCGTCCCAGACATCCCCGAAATACTGTCTATATTGCTGATTGAAGTCTTGCTCTTGGGCAAATCGTGATAATTCTTGTACCTGCAAATGTTTCGTCTCTGGCATATCAATTGACCAAGGTTAATTGTTCGCGTTTATTGTTTGAGCCAACCATCTTGAGCAATTGTTGATTCAAGTAACTCTGAGCCGAAACGTAGAGATTATCCCAAATCGCCGGGTTACGACAGATTTTGCTGCCAACTGTATTTCCTGCCAACTTCTCCGATATCAAATACTTGCGGTAGTAGTTCGTCCACAGATTCTGTAAAAAGTCCTCCGCGAAATCATCAAAAGGAATTAACCAGTTATAGTTCTCGTCCAGGAACACGCGATAAGCAGCAACGATGGGCATAGCAATATCAGCCGGCGCACTCAACCCAAATGAGTAACGGCTGTCGGGCAAAAGGGTATTCTTTCGCGTATCAATTGAAGCTAGGTCTACCCCTTTTTTCTTGGGGTTGATGATGTAAGCTTCAATGGTTTTGAACAGTTGTTGCTCAATCCACATAGCCTTGGACAGTAGGGGCAACAATTTCGACAACCTTTGCCTTTCAGCATCACTTAAAGAGGGATTATTGCTGACAGGTGGATGCTTACCTTTAGATTTATTAGGGTTGTACTTGTTCCTATCCAAGCAGTTCATCAACTTAATCAAATGGTTGACATTACACTGTGGACTTTTCGGCGCACCACTTTGATGTTGATAGTAAGCAATGCGGAATTTCGTTTCTTCCTCCATCTCTAATTTTGCTAAAAACTGTTTGATGAATTTGTAGTCACCTCTAGCATTAACTTTAGAACGTGCATCTACTGGGGCTGATGTGTTTGATGCCAGAGCTATATCTTTCGCTTCGTCTTCACTTAACCCAATGTGGATTGTGACTTTAACCCTAGCTAGAGAGAGGTCGTACTTATTTGCTCTAGCTTGTTCAAATGCTAATACTGTATGCCCACCGTTGATAATGCCATCGTTGCCACCTTCGTTAGCCTTTAATACCTCTAGCTCCAATTCCGCTTTATTTTTGGGCAAAACCTTGTTAACACACAGTACAATTCCGTTACTTCTTTGAAAGAATTTTTCCGGCTGGGTAGTAAGTGAATCAAATAGTTGTTTGTACGTTGAGCTTTTAGGATTTGGTTCGCGGATATTTGGTTCTAGGGGTAGGCCAGAGGGAAAACTATCTACATGGGCGGTAGCAATGATACAGTTGGGATTTGCATTGATGTACTGGTCTACTTTCAAAGTCCAATTCTTTGGCATATTTTTCTTTGATTGACAACAAAAATTATCGAACACAATTCAGGAGTTATGGTAGAAATCGTCTACTAACAAAAGTCAAAATCCACCAACTCCTTCTGAAATACTCTAGAAGTTTTTACTGCTAACCCTTCAAAAACAGAATTATGAATAATATCCAGATCATCCCGCCAATCAAATAAATTAAATTTCAATTATTTCGGGATACATCATTATATAATACCCTCTCATATCCATCCAGTATACTTTGAATTAGCAGATTAGCTTTTAACAAATCATTATTCAGTGACGAAGTTCTTTTGACTTTTCCCAAACCCGGAAAATCGCACTTATTAAAAACATTTTTGTTATAGCAGTTACATTGAGCTATCAAGAGGGCGGGGAGTTTTTTTCTTCGGCTTTCTCCCTTTTGCCAACAAAAATCCTCAGCCACATCTGCACCCATTCTTGAAAGTGATACTAAATTTTCAAATGAGTATTTTGATAGCATTAATTCACTAACCGCTTTAGCATTGGGATTAGTATTTAAGTTTTCTGTTGGTTGTATCCCTCCACCGAAGACGATTTGGAATACTAGCACGATAAGTATCATTAAGGGAGCAACGCTAGGATTGGGAGCGATCGCACTGACAATCAAACCCAACACCATGCTGCCAAACGACGCTAAAAATAGGGTGAAGTACATTGCCCCTGTATTAGTATCAGCACCAGGAATCTCAACGGCTGCTAACATCAGGTATAGTAATACTGCCGATTGGTACATAGCTAGTACAAATGCTACGACCAACTTAGATATAAGATAGGGGGCCAGTCCCAAGCCAACGCTTCTTTCTCTTCTGTAAATTGGTCTTTCTTTAGCTATTTCCGGCATTGTAGCCAGTGAACCCGACATAATCGCCATCACCACTACAACGAACAGCGTGGAAATGGCTTGCCGTGCATTCCCTGTTTTGGTACTGAACAAGTCGGGTTTCCACAGCACAAAGTTGAGTGAACCCAGAATCGGCGCTCCCAGCAGCATCAATGCCAAGCTCAACTTATTCTTAAGCAGAATCGACAGATTGCGTTGGCACAACACCACAAGCTGCTGTCTCAAATTGCGCTTAACTGGCGTGGGTACTTGGTTCTGTTGCGGTAGCGATTGCAGGCGCTCGCTAATAAATTTCTTATAATAACCCGAAGATTTGAAGCGTTCTTCCCATTGTTGCGGGGAGATTTGATGCTCTACTTTATGATAGATTGCATCAAAATCTTGTACTTGGAAATAGTCTAATGCCAACTTGGGCGGCCCTACGTATGCCAGTCGTCCACCTTTGGCAAGGAAAACTACTTGATCTGCGATCGCTACATTCTTGGTAGCATGGGTAATTAAGATTACGGTACTACCTGCATTAGATAAAGAACGCAGCAACGACATGATTTGTAATTCTGTTCCTGGGTCTAGCCCGGATGTCGCCTCATCTAGAAAAAACAAACTGGGGGTGCTGATGAGTTCCACTCCAATAGAAACTCGTTTGCGTTGACCTCCACTGAGTTGCTTGATGGGGATATTCTTTCGCTCCAACAGATGCAAATGTTGTAGCATTGCTTCAACAAACTGCTCCTGTTCGCTTTTAGAAAAAAAGGGGATTCGCAACTGGGCAGCAAAGATAAACGCTTCCCAAACAGTCAAGTCAAGATGGACTATATCATCCTGGGGAACATAACCAATGAGGTTCTTAAATGCGTTATAGTTCTTGTACAGGTCAACTCCATCAACTAACACTTTCCCCCTGGCGGGTCGTTGTCCGTTAAGTGCATCCATCAAAGTTGACTTCCCGCCACCACTCACCCCAGCAATCACAATGAACTCGTTGGGCAAGAACGACAGCGAGATTTCATTAAGTAACGTTGTTGAGGCGAGTATAGGATGGCTATTTTTTCGTAAGTCGATGGCATCTAGCCTAAGTCCTGCTCTTTGCCTAGTTTCTCTATATGTATGATTTGGTGTTTGAATTGGCTTAAATGTTGCCGTAACTGTTGATGGTTCTGAAACAAACTTTTTCGCTTTAATTTCCGACTGAATCTCTACCTCAATAATGACCTGACCAATTTGGATTAAACGACCGTCCGACAAAAGATAACCCTGCCTTGGCTCTAGCTTTATTCCTCCTATTTTTGTTCCCTCAACACTATCTAAATCTGCCAAGTAGTATTGCTCGTCTTTTTTGATGATAATCGCATGAGTGCTACTAACACTCATATCCTTTATTAGTAAGTGACATGATTTTTTGCTGCCAATTACATAGTGGTTGTTATCAGCAAAACAGGCAGGATGAACATAGTGTTTGATAACATGATTTCGGTGGACGAGCAGATATAAATGTCGAATCTCCATAACTTGGGAGAGCAAATTTTCTAATTTCTGTCTCACTGGGTAGATAATACAGCAATTAGCTGAGTAAATCATCCACAACTTTGAAAATAAATTGAGAGGGGTCGAGTTGCTAGGGCGATGCTCCCCCCCGCCTGAAGTGCGATCGCCTGCGGTAGGAAACACCATTCAAAGCCAAACCCTTACGTTTACTGGCTTTGGCGATGTTAGACAGAATGTCTGTCTAACATTAGACAGCACCAGTAACAACAATTGTCATACAGATGCAAACTAGTCTAAATCCCAAGGCTTGTAGTGATATAACCGTTCCTTTGCCAAATCTCCATGTCTGATTTAGAACTCTTGAATGGTTGAACATAATAATCAGGAACTAGGGGTTTGTCTTGGCGGTCATAGCTCAATTCATGATCCAAAAACTTGATATGGCTAATATGGGATGCCCAAGCATCGGCTATCCTATCACCTAATCCCATTGTGTCTAAATATTTAGGTAGTTCCATTCCGCCATTCCAACAAATGGGAATGCCTTCACCATCAAAATGTTCGGTTAGCTCTTGGCGTATAAAGGATGCTGTCCCACCACAAACTAAGATTTCATCCATAAGGGCAATATTTCTCAACCAGCGCCATAAAGCACGGCAGTACTCTTTGCGAACTATCGGCAAAATCCGACAAAACAACTCTACATCAGCATTGATTTCTTCGGTTCTGGTTTTGCGTGATAGAAACCGCAGTGCATCAAAATTGTTATTCGTGGTTTCGGCTAAGGCTGAAATTAGGCGTAAGTCATCTTTTGATAAACCAACGGCAGTACGTTCTACAAACTGATGCACCACCCAATTCATCCCTAAATCTGTAGATTCAGCTTTTATTGCATTCCCCTTGTGCGACAGAATAAAACTGGCATTACGATAGCCTAACATCAGCATTCCTATACTTTTTTGGAAATAGTTTATGTTGACGTTGCGACTGCGATATGCCATGATACCCGCCCCTTCTGGACTGACATCAAAGCTACGTAATTTTGCTTTTAACCTCCCTGTTGGCGTGATTATTCCTGTTTTTAAGTTCTGTGCTAGTTTTGCTCTGAGCGTTTGCCCATCCGACGCTTCTCCCACTGGCAACAACAAATGTACATATAGCTCTATATCTGGGTTTTTCACTCCCAGCCGCCGAATTGCCAACCATAATATAGCTGCTACTTTCGGTAAGGCATATTGATACTTCAAATCTCTAATAGCTGATGTCCCCGCAAACATACTTCTGGCTAATGCTCCCAGGACATAATATTCTCCCCCAATTCCTATCCATACCGTCGTATCTTGTACGAGTTGATTTGACAAATATTCTATTGACTCTACCCCTAAATCCGCTATTTCTGGTTCCATTGCTAAAACTATTGGAACCCCATCTGGATAAATCTGTGCTATCCCCTTCTGGGAACTTGTCCCTAAATCAATCGTTATCGCAACTTTTGTGTAGTCTTTATTATTCTTTTTATTCATCTTCAGCCCCCCTCAAGGTTTGTCCCAGCCAAACATCCGCTTAATGTCGGTCATCTCTTGATAGTTTTGCGAGTCAAGAAATTCATCGTCATCGTCATCGTCATCGTCATCGTCTTCATCAGTAGAGCTTATCTGCTGATCTGCGGAAATAATTCCTAAGATAGATGGACTATCCGATGCCACTATGTCTGATGCTTGCATTGATGTATTTGAGGTCACTACTAGCGGGTCTGGTACTATCCCACAAATTCTCCGAATTACACTAATTTGCGCTTCTAACTGGCCTATTGCCCAAATGCCAATCTGCCTTAATTCTTCTCCTCTCAGTCCTGAAGAAAACAAGGCAAGAGGTAGCCAGTGGTTTTTTAGCGTTGCTGTTATAACTTGCGAATAATCTGCTTCTAAACCAAATGGATTTGACCTTATGTAGCCAACCACTTTTCCATCTAAACTATCTTTCGGGCGCTTAATCGAAACTCTTATTTGTTCTATCTCTGCCATATTTTATGCTTCTCACAGAGGTAATGCAGGTCTTAGAAATGTCAGAATTCAGTCCTTCTGAATTCATGAGTCAGAATTCATGAGTCCGAACAGTAGAAGAATTAGAAACTCATTTGACTCATAAATCTACTTGCAATATCAAACCTTTTATAAATTCTGACTTCTGACTCACCTCGGCTGCGCTCGGCGACCAACTGAGTGCTGAATTCTTACTTAAAAATTATGACACTTTATTTTTAATGCTGCTGAACTTTATTTTTCTTAAAATTTAGTTTCAGTAGTTTTCGTCTTCAGGAACTTCAATTTCACTTTTTTTATCTATGGAGCAATCTTGAAGTGCTTAAATTTTATTTCTACTTGTTCATTTAATCATTTTCTTTAGCCTTCATAACGCAATTCCTTCAAAATATTGAATCTACACTATTTAAGTCGGGTTTATTTTCTTTTTCAGTACGCTTTTAGTCAAAATAAATACTATGAATTTGGACGGCCAAAAGGACAAGAAACGCCGTTTTCTGTCCCTTTGGCCGTCCTCACACAAGCCCGAATTGGAAATATCTAGATTTCATGACTTTCCTTTGGACGGCCAAAAGGACAAGAAACGCCGTTTTCTGTCCTTTTGGCCGTCCACTCTTTTTGCATTTTTTCTCTTGAAAGCCTTATCATTAATCAGCTACAGCCACTTTTTTACCATGTTCTTATTCTCAATAAGCTTAGGTCTTATTGAGAAGGCGTACTACAAGCTTGTTGATTTTGCACTACAAAAACTCCCAAAAATTCTGAATTAGCTTTGAAAACCTTGAGTAATTCTCAAAAAATTCTGTGAGCAGCCCAATAATTCTCATTAATTAAGACTTATTGACAGATGAACAGCCCGAAAATCTTACTATTGCGTGGTTTTTTAGTCCAAATCGCAGAAAGTCGGATGTTCTATACTTAGGCTAAAATTGTGTCAACAGTGACTATACTACTAAGGGAATCTTGGGGATAGCGGGAGAATTGCCTGTGAAATGCTGTAGGGCGGTTTAGAATAGTCGTACTTACTACGGTTTTTTGCCCATTTCCGCATTTGAGCGATTTGGCTGAAAAAATGGCGTAAAATCGAGAAAAAACAGCGATAACTTGAGTGATATTTGTTTCTCAGTCAGTCAGCCCAAAAACTCGTATTTCCAAATTTTAGTGTAGATAAAAAATGGCATACGCGATCGCGCGATTAAAAAAATTAAAGCGGGGTAACATATCAGGGAGTGCATCTCACACTGCACGAGAAAGAGAAACCCCTAATGCAGATCCCACTCAAAAAAATATTCGGTTCATCGGTAGCCTCAACCCAGAGGAACGACTAGAGGATTTAGTCTTAGCCAAGATAGGGGACTCGGAGCAGAAGCGGAAGATTCGCACTGATGCAGTGTACTGCGTGGAGTTACTGTTGAGTGCATCGCCCAGTTATTTCCGTCCCAACTGCCCCACTCAAGCCGGTTACTATGAACCACAAAAGTTAGATAACTGGGTAGAAGCGACTCACCAGTGGTTAGCGGATGAATATGGATCTCGCATTGTCCGCGCCGAATTGCATTTAGATGAAGCCACGCCCCATATTCACGCTTATTTTGTCCCCCTTGATGATCAAGGGCAGCTACGGTGCAATCACTTCTTTGACGGGCGGCAGAAGATCCAACAATTTCAGGATTCGTACTACCAGACAATGCGGCTAATTGGACTAGAGCGTGGGATTAGAGGAAGCAGAGCAAAGCACCAGGACATCAAGGACTTTTACCGCATAGTGGAGGAGGGGCGGGATTTAGAAGTTGATGAGCTAAGTGCAGCGCAATTGAAGGCCAAAGCTGCCGACCGAGACAGGGCGAATCAACGTAAACAGGAAATGGAGGCTACAGCCAAAGCTCTCTCAGTTGAGAATGACCAATTACGGCGGCGGATAGAGCAATTAGAACAAGATAATCAATCAATAAAAAAACTTACCGAATGGTCAACTGATTTAGCTTTAGATGATGTTGCTTGGGAGTTAGGGCTGTGGCGTAAAGGGAATGAATGGGTAGGAGGAAGCCACATCATTAATATAGATGGCTCTAAATTTAGCGACCTTGCTCCCAGTTCTCATTTTGAAGGTAATCATGCAATTGATTTGGTGAAACACGTTAATCAATGCAACCAAGTCCAAGCGATCGCATGGATCAGGGAGCGATTTGGTGAAGTCGGCGCAAAACGTGCAGCGAGCGCTCATGCTCAAAAAGTTGCGGCTGACATTATCCAAACTCAACCAGTACCCCAATTCACTCCACCTGTTGAGGATAAAGCTAACTGGTCAGTCGTTGAACATTACCTCAAACAGAAACGAGGCATACCTTCTGATTGCGTACAAATGTTACATAAGCAGGGGCTAGTTTATGCCGACTCAAAAGCAAATGTAGTTTTTGTGATGCGGGATCTCAACGGAAAGACCAAAGGGGCATTTTTAGAAGGTACAACCAATAAATTCTCTGGTTATGAGTTAGGTACAGTTCGCCGTGATAGCTGGTTTTACTTTACTTTAGCGAAAAAGCCTAGCGAACAAACTAGTACTGTCGTGCTGTCTTTTTCTCCCATTGATGCCATTTCAGTAGCCATGCTGGAATATCAGGTTAAAGGAATACCAGAAAACAGAACAGTTTACATGGCAGTAGATGACACTTCAAATTTACCTGTTGAAAGATTACGTAATGTGACTCATGTACAGGTAGCTTTTACTCAATCAACAGTGGCACGGGCTGTTAAAGAACTGCTGCCACAATCGAAGTTACTCAAGTGCGAAAGTGGGGATTGGAATACGCAGTTAATCAATTTCTCCCATCAATTGCAACAACGTTATTCACAACAAAAACACGAGGAATTAGAGCTATAGTTGCAAAAAGTCAAGCTACTCTAGTACCGATTTTTTCAGTACCAAAGTAGCTAGTAAAGAGTTTTAGCTATCAATAATATTGGGGTGAAATTTAACTAAAACCTTAATGAATAATGAGTTAATTAAACAAATATTTGGATTAATTAAGCTTAACAATAAGCTGATTGCTGTCGAGTCTCCATTGCAAGAGAGGGTCAGGCTGCTCATCAATCTAGCCAGTGAATGCCAGCAATACAATATTAACTGTTACCTGTGGACGCTGGAGGATGACCAACTGTACCAGTTATCTACTAATGAGGAGGGATTAACTTTACAAAGTGTTGACCAGTATCAGGCGATCGCCAAAAGCAGGCGCGAACATTACTTTGAAATTCTCCGGTTTTGGAAAACCACTGATTTACAGGGCATTCTCATACTGGAGGGCATATTCCCCTGGCTGGGCCAAGCTACCACTGACCCCGATTTCTTTCTGACTTCCGAGTGGATTAAGTCTGCCCTTATTAACCTGAAGCTGTGCAATCACTCTTGCAACAAGACAGCGATTCTCTTAGGGTCAAACGCCACCGTGTCATCTGACATTGCCCCCGAAGTTCCGACAGTTATTCAACAACTGCCAGCTATAGAGGAAATAAGCAGTTACTTAGCCCAAGTATTACCGGATTACAGTCATGGCGATATTCATGCGACAGCGAACGCCTCAATAGGCATGTACTTGGCAGACATTGACTATGGAATCAGACAGGCAAGCGCTCCTGGTGAAATTAAACCGGATGAGTTAGTAGAAAAACTGTCCGCTTACAAAATCGAACTGTTCAAGCGGATTTATAATATTCAATTTCTCCAACCCCCTAGCACTCCTATCGGGGGGCTGGAACTGATGCAGCAAGCGTTTAAAACTTATAAGCGCCTTCTATCCACATTAGCTAAAGCCTATAATCTGCGCTTACCCAAGGGGATTTTATTAATCGGCCCACCGGGAACAGGAAAATCTTACTCGGCTAAAGCAAGTTCTGCACAATTAGGGCTACCTCTGATTTCAGTAGAGTGGGGGAGTTTCCGTAGTTACGGTAATTTGGCTGAATATAAACTCAAGAGTTTACTCGCACTGGTAGACCGAATAAATCGTGTAATTTTATACCTGGATGACTTTGATAAGGGATTCGCTGGGGATGATGATTTATCCAAACGCCTAGCTGGTATGCTTTTGACCTGGATGCAAGAACGTACTAGTGAGGTTTTAATTATCGCTTCGGCTAACAATATTCAATGCCTACCACCAGAGCTTACCAGAAGTGGACGCTTCGACGAGATTTTCAAGGTGGATCTCCCAAATTACGGCGAACGGCACGAAATATTCAAGATTCACTTAGCCCGTTTCGATCCTCGTTTCCGCGATCGGGGCGATGGGTACAGCGAAGAAGAATGGAAAAGGTTACTCAAAGCCACGCAGCGATGTGTCGGTGCGGAGATTCAAGCCATTGTAGAACGTGCCGCCGTCTCTAGTTTCTGTCAAATGTTTGGCGACGATGTTTCTCCCCTTCAAGAACTACCACCACTAGGAATTACATTGTCGGCATTGCTGGCAGCAAGGCAGAGTATGAATCCTCTGGCAATCCGCGAAGCTGACCGAGTTGAAAGTATGCGTAACATTGCGGCTTTACATGGCCTTCCATCTAGCCCGATTGATTCATCTATATATAGTCTCGGCAATGTTGATATTTTTGGTGAAACATGAAAACTTTAAAAATTAATTCTGAAAAGGATTTATACGTTGCTGCTTTCAAGTTACTGAACATACTAGGCCCTGTCGCTGGAGTATCAATTATCATCGGCACTGTGGCGCTCGGTTACGTCCAAACTCGTCCCCAGGATTTACCAGTTACGCACATTCTCACCAAAGGCGGTCGCACATTTAACTTGGAAGCCGCTTCTACACCAGAGCAATTAGAGAAAGGGCTGAAATTTCGAGCATCCTTAAACGGCGATGGCGGAATGTTATTCAATTTGGGAGGAGAAATTTATAATGTGCCTTTCTGCATGTACAAGGTGAATTTTCCTTTAGACATCTTTTATCTTAAGGACAATGTGGTGACAACTGCGGTTTACAATGCCAAACCGTGTCACAAAAACCCTTGCCCCATCTACAAGGGGAAAGTTGCCAATCAAGTGCTAGAGCTAGCAACAGGCGCTGCCAATATCAAGGTTGGCGATCGGCTTAACATTCAACCGTTATCAGTTTTGCCTAAGAATAATATTGGTCTTGACAGCAGCAATTCTTTGAAAACCAAAAATAATCGCTAGTAATTGTATAACGTATTTTTTAAAAATCAAGAAACCATAGTACTGAAAAAAACAGTACCTAAATAGCTTCGTGTGTTGAATCAAATATGGCAATCTATTTATGGGAAGAGTATGGACATATTGGGAATTTGATCATCCTTTGGGTAACACGGTGCGAGTAATCTCTACGCCACTAGGGTTAGAGATATTTGCCGAAGATGTGTTCAACGTCGTTGCAGCAGAATTAAATAACGAAAAAATAGTACTGATGAATATTCACAGTCAAGAACGTTATGTAGTTATTGAAGAAGAGGTAGTAAAAATAAAAACTTTAAATTTTACAGCCATCAATACCTTGAAGACGATTGTCAAAGCGGACTTGATTAATAAATTTGTGCATTGGGTACGAATTACAATCCGACCGATATTTCAAAAACAGTACTTGTAAAAAAATTAGTCAATATCAAAAGGAAGAAGAATGATGATTATTAAGATAGCCAACGATAATAACCGAAATACTAGCAACAATCTGGCAGATCAACCCTTTAGTAATACACAGTTTAACAATATAGCACCCAACAATGTGACAGAAGAAAAGACTAGTAATACAGAGTTAGACAGCCCAGTGCCCGACAATACAGCACTTAACAATGCGATAAAAGAAAAGACTAGTAATACAGAGTTAGACAGCCTAGCACCCGACAATATAGCACTTAACAATGCGATAGAAGAAAACACTAGGAATACACAGTCTAATAATCCAGTATCCGAAAATAATAATAAGAATAACAACGATAAAAATAATCCACAACAACTAAGAAGATTAGTAATGGTGACAGGAGATAAAGGAGGTGTTGGTAAGTCAACGTTTGCCAGAGGTTTAGCGCAAACTTACATAGATAACGCAGTAAAATTTGTCGGGTTAGATGCGGATAATTCTAATCCACACTTGATCAGATTTTATGAAAAAGCTGCAAACATTCATCGTTTAGATATATCTAACTCAGATAAATTAGACGAATTTGTAGATAATTTAAAAGAATTAGTGTATCCCAAATCAAATGAATCGGGGAAAAATCAAGATGAACAATCTTTGATATTACTAGAAACACCATCACAATTTCTGCCAACCTTAAAAATTTTAATAACCGAGATGGGGTTTTTAGATGTAGTCAATAATAAATGTAAGATGCAGGTGACGATAGTAGTAGTTATTAGCACAATAATTGATTGTATAAATCAAGTGCTAGAACTATATAGTTTCTGTGGCGATCGGGTTGATTATATAATAGTAAAAAATTCGTTTTACGGGGAGGCGGAACAATTTGCTTTTTATGATAATTCACAAAAAGTCAAAGAAATGGAACAGCAGGTAAAAGCAACAGGGCATGATTTCACAAGTATAAATATGCCAAAACTAGCGAAAAAATCCTACGATTATTTAGATGTGAAAAATCTGACATTTAGACAAGGACTTGAACAAGATGAATATCCGTCTGTATTTGGTAGAGTCTTAAGCTGGTTGAACAATTTTAAAGGGCAAATAAAGCCAAAAAAAGATTTATTTGGCATAGAGAAGATTTTATCTGAATAGGAATAAAGATGTCAAAGAGAATTATTATAACTGTAGGAGATGCGCGGGTGGGTAAGTCTACAGTTATCAAGCTATTGCTAGAAATGTTCGCCCAACAAGGAAAACGGATAAAGGTTTATAACCAAGAATCATTCCCTGTATTTCAGGCTTATGAACATATAGCAACCATTAAGAAGTTTAATTTATTAAATGACGATGCTGATGCAATAACAGATGACTTAAATCATCCTGAGTTAGATGTGATGATTGTTGATATGCCCGGACAAGATATTGAAAAAGTAATTCAATATATCGAGAGTGCTAGCTTATTTGAGGTTGTAGTAAAATTTGGTTGGAATTTAACATTTCTTCAACCTATTTCTCACAGGCAAGACTGTATATATTACTTAAATGCAATCATCCAAAACACGACTAATAACGCTAACTACGTGGTAGTGAAAAATTACCATTTTGCACCAGAGTTTAGAGAATATGAGGAGAAGATACGAAAAAAGCTGTTAATCATAGGAGGGACAGAAATAGAATTAATGGCTCTACATCGAAATCATTATCAAGCGATGGAAAAGGCTGATAAACCATATTCACAAGTTTGCCAGGATCTCTCAATAATTTTATTTTGGAGAAGCTTCATTTTTCAGTGGATTAAAAAGTTTCGTCATTCAGTAATGAATAACAATTTGGCTATTAAATATCTAGGGCTTGATTGATGACACTACAAGACATATTACAAGGCTACTCCCCATCAGAACAAAAACGCATAGTTGAAGGGGCATATCAACTAGGAATTACACCAGACGATCCAGTTTTTAGGATGATGGCGACACTGGGCAGATATGAGGAAACGATCATAGACCTCCAGGCAAGAATGGAGGCAATGATAGAAGCGTGGGCTGCACTGATAGACCAAAAACTGGAGAAGACAAGCAAACAAGCCGAGTCAATGCATTATACAGTTGTGTCAAATGCTGTACGTGATGAGATCAAAAAAATCAAGCCCACCGGCACAGGCATGAAAGTGCAGGCAGGCTGGGGATTGGGGACAGTATCTCTTGTGTGTGGATTAGTCGCGGCTGGCAGTACCTTGCTGGGTTCGCTGACCACATGGAATCTGGTGCAAAATATAGGAACGAATCAGCCAGTAGTAGTCTCACGTAACGAGATAAAGATTCTCCAATGGGCAAAATCCCAAGAGGGTAAGCAAATGTATCAAATAATCTTGAAGAATCAAGCAGCAATTGAAGCTTGTCAAACACAGCAGAGTAAAACCCAAGGCTATTGTTTAATTCAAGTAGGTAAGTAGCTAACTTACCTGAAGGTAATCTTGTTCGATGTACCCCAGTTTACTAGCTTCAATCAAAGCATTGACGCGATCGCTGACATCCAACTTCGCAAAAATCTTGTTAACATGCCCTTTGACAGTACTTTCAGTAATAAATAACTGCTCGGCAATCAGCTTATTAGAAAAACCGACTGCCATCAAAGAAACAATTTGGATTTCAGTATTAGTGAGATTATCTTGATAAGTCTTACCTTTGATTTTCTGTTGGTGACAAAAATTCCGTCGGCTGATATAAGGGTCAAAAAAACACTGATGGTCATAAAAAGTTGTTTTTATGGCTTCTAACAAAAGAGGAACATTGTTCTTTTTGAGAAGGTAAGAATCAGCGCCGGCATTTAAAGCTGATTGAACAGTGCTTTGAGAAGAATGGGAAGAAAGAACAACAACTTTAGTGTTGCTATTTAGTTTGACCTCTTTAATCACTTCTAGCCCAGATATGTCCGGTAAACCAATATCCACCAAAATCACATCGGGATTTAATTCTTTAACTAAACTAATCCCTTCATTACCAGTACGAGCAACGCCGACCATTTCCATATCTGGTTGTTGATTGATAGCAGTAGTGATCCCCAACCTAATAAGTTCTTCATCCTCAATGAGCGCTAATCGAATCATAGATCACTTCGATTATAAGATGACTCAATATTTATAACATAGTTATTGGTGTTAAGTCTTTTACTTTTTGTGTATGTCAAGATAAAATATACATATTAAATTAAAAATTAGTCCACAATAAATAAAAAAGTATTAATACTAAAAGCTGTCTGTAGAAAAGGTTTTTGTCACCTAAAATAAAAAAATCGAAAATTCAAAGCAGAATTGTTCTCTCTAGCCGGAAGTAGCAAAAATTACAATCTATCATTAGTAGCATAGTTATGCAAAAAGAAGTTTTCAGCAAACAGTTAGATTTATTAGCTCTATTGCATGATGTGTCAAACGCTTTTGAAGGAGTATCTTTAATTGTAAATCAAATAATTGATGGTGCTTATGGGCAATCGTTAGAAGAAATCAGACCGTTTCTAATAGCTCTACGAGAGGCAAATAAGCGAGGAGTGGGCTTAATTGAATCAAGGAGAGTCTATGAAGAAGTTGGAGTAGTTAATGTAACCCAGTTTGATGTGTTAGTTTTTTTAGAAAAAAAATATTCTCAATTTAAGCCAATAGCGCAGTATCATTCCTTGAATCTGTACTATCAAACACAAGCATCATACAAGCATGGAACGCAAGTACGAGGTGATAGTATAAGTATTGACAGAATGTTATCTAATATCATAACTAATGCTATTAAGTACACCTTGCGAGGAGATATATTCGTAAGACTGCTCAATCAAGATGATGATTTAATTATTGAGATTGAAGATACCGGCTGTGGGATTGCCGCCGAACAGTTATCAAATATATTTATTCCGTTTTGGAGAGCGCCCCAGAGTAGGTTATCTGATAAGCCAGGCAGAGGAATGGGGTTGTATATTGCCTGGATGGTGGCTTCTGCTCACGGACTGAGTATGAGGGTAGATTCGATAGCCGAACAAGGAACTAAATTCACCATTATATTTCCTTACAAAGATGACGGGATCTATGGGGTTGATGGTAGGATGTTGCCCAAGTCACCAAAACAAGTCGGAAGTCGGAGTTCGGAAGTCGGAAGTTTTGAGTTTAAAAAGGTTTGAAGCTCCTAATTTTAATCATGGAGAAAGATCAGAATTATGGTGAGACAAGAAGAAGTATGAAGTGTGAGATCGAAAGTCGGAAGTTTTGAGTTTAATTTCTGACTTCCGACTTCTGACTTCCGACTTCCGACTTCTAAAAGAGGTTACAAGATGCGTTACCTATATGATGTGAAACTTTGGGACAGGATCGAAACAGGAGTGGAATTTCTAATTTTTGTGGCTTTGATGATAGCGGCAATCATCAAACTGGGGCACAACGATTTTCTACAAGCATTGTTTTACATAGTATTAGCTGTCATCATCTCACCCTGGTCACAATTCGAGCGGGTGACTAAGCGATATGTCTTAGTAAGTGCGTATATTCTTGGGTTGTTTGTCGGGTATTTTAGTTAGTCTAACTCTGGGCCGTCAGGAGATCGCTCGTTTTGTTGTTCCTGTGACGGTGACTGTTGCTGTTGCACTCTTATATCGAAGTTGATCAGCTTTTGTGTTTCTTGTGGTGAAAGGTGATTGTGTATTACCTTATATTCTTCGTTAGCATCTACTTTATAAGCACTAAAAGCCGATTGATTATCACTTTTGCGCCAAACAGTCAGACGCTGCATACCTTCTCTCATCAACAAATTTAATTGATAAGCCATGCCTTCATAGACTCGACCGCCAATAGTATCTTGTCCCTTTGTAACGATAATATTCATTAGTGCAGGAATGAGAGACTTTTTAGCAACCTCATCGTTTTTACTCTCAACCGATTTTGACTGTTGGCTGTCAACAAAAGGCAGTTTGCGCCCTTTAGTTTCTAATATCTGCTGCAAGAATGTCTTTTTCTTTTCATTGATCAAATCTTCAACTCTTGTTGACTTATCTATATCAGGTGTTTCCTCAAATTTATTTAAACCAAATTTTTGGGCGTACTCTTGGTAGTATTTTTCCTTAAGGGATTGCCTGTAATCTTCAGTACTTTGAGCATTTGGTGTAAGAGATAGAGTATTTCTCACCTCACCAATAATGTTTTCACGCTTTGTAGTGTCTAGTGCGGGGATTATTGACGGTGATGGTGGGTGTTTCTCCATCATCAGTGCCAGTCTGTAGGCCATTTGGTTGTCAGAAAAGCCACTGTTGCGGTTGATGATAGTGATGGTTTCGGCTACTGAGCTAGATTGCATAAGTATTACAATTCTAATTCCTGTGAATTAGTACTAGGTCGTTGTGGAGTGTGAGCTTTTTGGGAATGTACTTCAACCTTGGGCGTATAAGTATTGTTAATAATCTGGCTACGAGTATTGAGCAAATCCTGAATAATATCACTCAAAGGAGGAAGTAAGATGTTCGTTTGCCCTTTGTTGTGCTGCTCGAATTGACTTTGAAGGAGAATTTTCTGGTAAAGTTCACGTTGCTCTCCAATAGTCAGCTTGCCAGTTTTTGAAAGTTTTTCCCGTAAAGGGTTGTTGTACTGATTGGCAACACTAGACCAAGTTTTATTCGTTTCTAAATCGTGCCAATGAGAGGCGATGTCAGGATGGAGAGACACAGGTGTATCACGCTTCGGGTCAGAGGAAAACTGTGGCTGTGCTTCTGTAAGAACGTGCGATCGCAAATCATTAACAATGTGAGCTAATGGTGGAAGCACAATATCAGTACACCCATTGTGATTTATCTCGCTCCAAGCAAGATTTTGAATCTGCTGATAGAGTTCACGCTGTTCACCAACAGTTAATTTTCCAGTTTGCTGAATTTTAGATTGAAATTCTAAATGTCCTTGCGCTACAGTCTCATGACTTGAACCATCTTTTTCTAACTGCTCCCAATATTGTTTCAAAACTGGATGTAGTGGTAGCACAGCGTTGTCTTGTTTTGGAGAATTAGAGCTTGCTCCTTGTGGGTTTGATTGTGTCTTGCGATCTGGTACGTTGGGCGTAGATTGAGTAGATTGATATGACTGCTCCTCGTCTAAATTACGGGTAATTTCGGGATGAACGGGCAAGTCGATGTCACGGGTGTCTGTCGGGTTGCCAAATAATGCTTTGTAATTAATATGCAGTTTTTGAGCCAACAGTCTTAACTTCTCCAAATCAGCTTCAGTGATAGCCATCCCTTGGACTTGATGAGTCATACCAGTGTCAGTTTTCTCAAACTGAAAGCGAACAGCTTCCCGATTTGTACCATTGTGTTCAGTTTTGAGTAATTGCAGAGTAGATGTATTGTTACTGGTTTGCCGAAAAATAATCCGGTAATTGCCCAAGGTTAAATCGTCTTTCTCGAAGCTAGTAATACTTTGTGTCAGGATTTTTAATACCTCGTTTTCTTTGAAACTTTCTAAAATATTGTGTGTGCCTTTAGGAGAGACTGAACCAACGACAGAAGCTATTTTGCGAGGGTCTTCATCAACAGAGGGCAATTCTTTACCAGCTTTCAGGTAGTCAGCCACTAACAAAAACTCCTGCCTTTCAATAGGCAGAATGTTAATTTGTTTTTCTCTCCAAATTTTTGGCTCATCATCTATTTCTGTGTAAGAAAGTTTAATATTGCCTACGTGTCCCCATTTATCAGCTTGAAAATTCATTAACTCTACATCATCATGACGACGATAGATACTGTATTTATCAGCACCATGATTCTTGATTACAAAAGCATCAGCATGGTAAATTTTGCCACTGGTCTGCTGTTGTTCATCTTTCGCCTCAACACCATATTTTTTTAACAAAGTATAAGCAGCAAAAGCTATTTGTTTATTCTCATTAGCTTCTAGGCGCTTTCTAAAAAAATTAGACTCATAAACTGTAACATTTTCTTTTTTAGCCCAAGAAGAACTAGTTACAGGATTTTCAGTTGGCTGGGCTGGCTCCGGGGCAACATCTATATGGATAATGTCTGAATCAATAACTTTTATATCTATAATCTGTGAACCAGGGTCAATAGGTGATTTAGCACGACTTTTTTTAAATACACCAATGTTTGGTTCTAATTCGGGATCATCTATCACAGTAGAGTCTCCTTTTTGTTGATCAATTTTTTTGACTGTGCCATCCTTGAGCTTGATAGTAAAACGTTTTCTATCAAGTTGATTTTGATGCCACTCCTCTAAAGATATAGCCCCGGCAGATAACTTTTCAAAAGCTTCTTTTCCTTGTGAAACTATAAAATCATCTACACCTTTATCCGGCCCTGGCAGCATTACTACTTTCACGACAGCACCAAATTCTTGTAATAAGCTTCCTGTCTGACAAATATCTCTTTGGATATTGAGCTTAGTTTCAGGCTTCGTTTCATAATCAAAGCAGATTTTGATTTCTCTACCAGAAGTTGCGAAAACAGCTAACTCATCAGCCAGATAGGAATCACCAATTTTCTTGCCCCACTCGTTTTTAGGTGAGCGATAGCCGGAGGAAATTCCCGGTAGCCCGATGGCAGCATGACCATGTGATAGTAGACTAGCCGCCTTCTTCGCCCCCTCTGTAATGACGAGTGGAATATTGTGTTTATACACACAATACCAAAAACCACTCAAGCGATCGCTATCGGTGGGGTTTACTCCAGCTTTTGAGTAAATATTTTGGGCAATCACGCCTGGGACATCTAGCAAGAAAATACTCAAATCAACTGATGGTGGATGCTCATATTTAATGAACTTGCCTTCAACCGCAACAGTGAACCCATCTTTTTTAACGGTTTTGGGTCTGGGACGGTTTGGCTTATAACATCCCCATTCTTTAATTTGAGGTTGCTCACCAGGGGTAAGATTAGCAAATGTGCGCGGGTCTACCCCTGAATTACACCACCAGCCACCTGCATCTAGATGGGAATAGAGTTCTAAAAGCCTAATAGAGAGGCTACCTGTATTTGTACGTGAGAGTTTGTCGCTGATCATCAGCCGTTCCCAAGCTTCATGTTCCCCACCGATATAGCTAAAATGAAGACTAGAGAAGTTGAGATGTGCAATAAGAGGTGCGATCGCGCTGCCTACTACGAGTTCGTGCCAATGTTGCGGATTAATATGTTCTGGGTGAGCCGGGATATCTTGAGTATTTTGTAGCTCAAGTTTTTTACTACTTATGCCATTGTTGGCGCTTTCAACTGTAAAAAAAACATTTCTATGGATGGAAGCATTTAAATCTAGATTTTCTTGGTCTTGAATAGGTAGATATTCCTGGGGATTTTGAGAATCGGATGGTATAGTTAAAAACTCAACAGATGTGGCAGAAGGCGGAAGAATTAAGGGGGAATTGGGGTTGGGTAAAACTGGAGGTAAATCAGGCTCAGGAGGAAAATTCGACGGTGTTATATCATTACTGCCGGGAAGAAGTTTAGGCAATAAATATGCCATTATCTCTTCTACTTGTTCTATTTCCTCATCTGTTACACCTTCAAAGTTACCTTTAGACCATTTCCAGCCACCATCCTCATCAGGAGTAAGAAAATAAGTTTCTTCCCCTATTTCAATTCGACATTTTAAATCAATAGCTGATTCTATTGATTTGTAAATAAACTCTCCTAAAGGATAAATAAAAGCTCTAATAAAATGCTGACTAGCTCTAGCGTAGGCAGAAGTAAGTTGCAAATGTCGTTCATCAAACATATTTTTTCTTAGTTATTTATATACTGTGCGTTGTGATGTACTCTTACTTAGGGACAACAGTTGCAGCGTCTCTGTAAATATTTATTATTAGCAGGGTTTTCTAAGATCCGAGAACAAGATTGACGTAAAACCTCATATTGTTGCCAGTTAGCCCCCAAGTATTTGATATCAATGAGCTTACCTTGGGGAGTAACCCGATTAAAAATAATATGAATGTAAACGTTACTTGGATTAATATCAAAAAAACAAATGTACTGCAAATCATACCAGCCAATACCATGAATATATTGATTAACAATTTGAATACATAATTGTAGATTTAGGTTAATATAAATATTTTTCAAACTGATGACAATATAGATTCCCAAACTCTTAAGTCTTGGTCTAGTTCCAGACAAAGTATTAAAATTTTCAATGATTTGAGTTGGAGTCAGATTAATGTCAATGAAACTACCATTAGCGAGAATATACTGTTGAGATAAAGTTTTAATTAAGTCAAAATTATCAATCTTCAATTCTTCAATAGTCATTTTCATAATATTAAAACCCGATGTCAGAAGGAACTTGGTCTTGATTAACCATACTGCCAACTTTTTTTGATGTCAGACCGGGATTATTAGAAACAGCTTCAGGATTTTGGGGAATGGGAAAGCGTAACTCAACTTGCTTAACTCGTAAAGCTAAATCTTGCCCAGAGGGAAATTTCTGCGTACTTCTCCTAGCTAGTAAACTAACAATTCTCGCCCATTTTAGTTGATTGTATTTCTCAATATTTTTGAGAGTCTGAGAAATTTTAATAGTTTTCAACAGTGGAACTGAACCTTCCTTTTTATTAGCATAAGTAGGGTTAATGAAAACGCATTTACCAGCAATTAACTTCAGAAATTGAGCCGATTCAAAAAGCTTTCTAGTTTTCTCTTGGTCGCTGATGCTCGTGCTATTATTTTTACTACCAGTAGAACGGCTTTTTTGCTTGTACTTAATCTCTTCATCCCCCAAAAAGTTGGAGAATAATTGCGCCGACTCGTTCTCACCAGGATTGAATATAAACTTAGTGCTGCAAGCGCCAAGGATAGCCTTAGCGATATCTTTACCGTAGTTCTTCTCAAGCTGCCCCATATTTTGGAAGCCAATAATACCGCAAAAGCCCTCAGAACGAGATTCATTCAGCCATCTATATAAATCAGGTAAGTAAATTGAAGGTAATTCGTCCAATGCAACGATTAATGGATCAAGTCGCTTTTTGGCAATGTTACGGGCGATGGTCATGTGTAAAATGCTGGTCATCAGGGGCCCTACTGCATCTCGGCGTTCTCTGTCTAACCCGAAAATAATCATCTGCTTTCCTTTAATTTCCAAAGGTAAAGTTGTCTTGCCGATGAAGCATCCTAATGTGTTTTTCGCCATGAATCGCGTAAACATAATACTGGCGGTAGCAACTATGCCGGCGACAGTTTTTTCAGATGCGGCAGAACTGAACAACTGACCAAAAGCAATTTTTACCCAAGGATTGAGAGAAGCAGCCATGAGGCGTTTGACCATTTGTTCGCTAGAAAGTATCGCGGCGCAAGTCATAACATCTGCGAATTGACCGAACTCTTTAGCTAACATTAGAATTGCCTGAGTCAGCTGATCACCGGATGGGCCAAAGAACCCATCTTCAGTTGAATTGCCCAGAAGTCGAAAATTCTTATTGATGACGGTTGAAATTTGTCGGGACGATTCGGCATCACTACTATCCCGGAGAAAATCTAAAGGATTGCAGACTTCAGATTCAGGGAATCCCGGTGCAAAGATGTGAACATCATAGCCCTTGTATTTAGCATAGGCAGCAACTTTCGCTTGAGATGGGTATTTGAAGTCATAAACTATACATGGAAATTCCTGATCAATTGCCGAGTAAATCATCGGATTAATGGCGCTGAATGTTTTTCCACTACCGGGAGCGCCGATAACTGCTGTACCTCTTTGCACATCAGGGATATAGAAAGTAGTGCCACCACCTTTTCCCTGATGCTTACCAATGTAAAGTGCCGCACTATCACATTGGGGATTGACGATTTGCAAGATGGCTTTTTTCTGAGCAGTAGCAGTTTCTTTAGCTCCACCCCAATAAGAGGTAGCAATTTTCTTCTTGTTACCATCGCCAAAAAATACCCTCATCAAAATATAAGCACCAAGTAAAGACAAAACTGTTAGCCCATTGGGGGTAAATAAATGATGAGTGTATTTGCCAATTGCGTCTGAAGGATTTTGTAATTGCTCAAATCGAAATCCTTGAGGATTAGCGCTATTTACTTTGAAAGATTTGCTCATATTTAAGGTAGAGAATTAGGTTGACCAAGAACGATGGGGTCTTTCTCTTGGTACTCAATAAAAGGTACAGGCCCTATGAAGTATGGACTGCAAGTGCGACCAATGAAAGGGATGGTTTTACAAATACGGAAGAACATAGTAGTCTCCACCTTTCCACTGCCTTCATAAATATTCCAAACAACTTGCTTAAAGCTGAAGCCAAAGGGGTTTCGACCAGTAGGCTCTTTACCATCATTAAGAGCTTTTAAAATGCCAAATCCACCATTAACCTTTTGGAATTTCCCAGATATCCACTGTGTTCCAGTAGTCTCACCAATGCCGGACATTTCCGCATGAGCGCAATTGTTTTGTAGACAGGGAACATTAAAGCCATCTTGATAGCTACCAGATATAGAGCGGGTACGGTTAGCCTCAATATCTCCCAATGGCAGATCAACTTTGGCAACAAATGAAAGGTCAAGTGTTCTCAACCCCGGTAAATTATCCCAGGTAAGTGTTGATAATCCTGGTACACCACCAATTCTGGAGTCTTGCCAATTCTCAAATCTATTAATAGATGTGTTTTCAATGTCGGAAATAGATGTTAGTGAGTAATTTTTTAAATTTATTACTCTTCCTAATTGAACGTTACGTAAACGAGAATTTCGGCTGGCGTTACCTATTGTGCCTCCAGTAATTCCAAATCTTCTCAAGAAATCTCTGACAGGTTCAACACTTCTGACATTTCTATTACCTAAACCAGGGATTGCTTCGGTTAAGGATGGTAAAGTTTGCCATTGAGTTAATTGAAAATCATCTAATGTTAACCCACTTAAATTGATTCCTTGTACTGAAGCTATGGTTGAGAGATTTAAATTTTCTATTGCTAATTGAGGTGTTTCAAAATCCCCTAGTTCCATAAACTCGCTAATGCTTTGTCCTGCCGTCCAGGTTCTACTTTCTGTACCTATTGTGCCTGGGTAGGTAACACTGCCACTAAGAGAAATAATCATGTCGCTGAATTTCAAACGCGACCAATCAGGAGTAAACCCATTAGGGGAATTGATAACGGGTACTTGTGCATCAGCCTTGGGCATGATTAACCCTATGGTTTGATTGAGTAGCCCGTACTTGATAAAACTATGAATGAATAAACTACCTACTAAACCCAAAAAAATGAAGTAACGTAAGGCGTTTTTCTTGGGTCGTAAAGATGATTTCATAAGCCACTACCGCCGTGTTAAATTATCAGAACTCTTACTCAAAGCAATTAATTTGTTAACTAAGTTTTGGGAAACATAAGCCTTATTAGCAGCAGTAGAAATGTCATCACCTGCTTGTAAATATCCGATTAACTTTTGCAAGCGTTGATGTAATTCATCTTGCTGATTCATCCATCCACTTTTAATAGCGGCAACAATACCGCCTCGAATTTGGTTAATTGTTTGCTGTGTTTTAACTAATGATTGCAATTGAGGCTTCGCGGCTGTTTGTTCTCGTGCCACATCAGCCTTGATCGCCACCTGACTATATTTAGGAGTGCCATTACTTGTTGCTAACCGAAAGCTGTAAGCTTTACGCTCACCAGAGGATGACTGCGTAATTACTGTTAACAGAGTGGTAGATGTTTGCGGGATTCCGGGAATGTTTACTCTCAATATCCGCCGCAGATGAATCAGCCCTGCACCGGGGCTAGAGCAATTCTGATCCAGTCCCTCTAAGCAACCGTCTGTGTCAAGCAGAATTTGCGACGGATCATCTAACCAAACTTTTTTGATAGTTTCGCCAAGCTCGTAAAATGAAATTGCTACACCGTGACCATTCCAGACGTTGATAGTTTGTAAAATTGCACCTTGGCCACTAGCTTGAGTTTGTTTGATGGTGCGAACGACTGGTGCGGCAATTGTGGATAGTGGTACACAAGCAAATGCGAGAGCCAATGGTATACCAATCAAAAACTTTTTCATGGCAACTCCAAAGAACGATTTACATTAAAAGTGACTTTGGTTCCCTGTGGAATAAACCAAGTATTAGGGCGAGAAGTAATTTCTTGAGTATTACGTTGATTACGTTGGCTGATGTTTTGGCTAACTTGACCAAAAAACCCTTCTATTAACGCACCTGTGAGATTGCGTTGATTGCCAGTACTACGTTTGCGAATCCTGCCTGTGAATTCATCAGAAATTTCTTCTTCACTATCCGGTTGGTTCATAATCTCCCCAACCTTCCCTAATGCAGACACAGCGCCACCAAACAAGTCACTACGGGCAATCTCGCCACCCCTGTCCTGAAATCTTCGAGCTATTAGGGGTCTACCACCTTTCCCAGTCACGGAAATCGCACCCGCAGATATCGGATATTCTGTATTATCTTTGATGATCGCTCTGACATAAGCGACAGCGTAACTGCCGCCATCAACTGAAGCTAACTCGACTGCCAATAAACTATCCGAAGGTATTGCCACTTGCCCATAGTTATCGCGTAAATCCTCTTGCAGTCTAGCAACAGACCTAGTGTTATTAAAGGTTAGTGTTTGTGTCTGTGTCTGCCCTGAATTATTAACTGTGGTTTGAACTAATGGGGTAACAATCACACCACTAGCAAAAGTGCCAACGGTAAGGTAGCGAGTTTGTTTACCTTGGAGAATTTGGCTTTCTTGAGGTAAATAATTATTAGCTAAAGTAATCTTGTTAACTTTAGAAGTCGCTTGCCACCTGGGGCGGATCTTTTCAATCGATTCGCTTGAGTTTTGCGGCGTGGTCTGGTCAAAATTATTTGTATCTGTTTGTTCATTTTGTTCATTCGGTTGATTTTGAACTGCTTGAGTTTGAAATTGAGCCGGATCTAATAAAGATTGTTTGCTGGTGCTAGTTTCGGCGTATGCGATTTTGCCGTAAGAACCGATGCCACGGAGTTTGTTCAATTGCTCAAGGGGATCTAGGGGCGTTACTGTCCGTGCAGATATAGAGGATCTTGGAGAAAAACTCGTGCGTGTTGGTGGCTGAGTGTAGGTTCTAATCTGTTGTGGAGTAGTCTGAGTTACGCGACGTGGTTGTGTATTTTGAACAGAACGTGGCGCAGGTTGTGGAGATGGTGGGTTAGATGGCACGACCTTTTCAGTTTGAGAAACTGGTACTGGCGCTGCTTGGTCAAATTTATTTTTGTTAATGCGACCTAATTCATCTTCTTGATCCGACAGAGCGAGTTTTGCACGCGCATCACCATCCCCCTGATCATCTTGTGTTTGTTCTGTAGCAGTAATAGTTTCCCCTGGCTTTTGAGCAATCTTTTCGGGTGGAGAAGGATTAAATACTCCATTGAGCATCAAAAATATAGCTAAAAATCCAACTCCAAAAGGGACAGCAATTATTGCTAGTCTTGACCAAGGGGAAGTGACAAATGTGTGCTTAGTCGGTACTAATAAACTTTCCGGTTCTGGTGTCGGTGCTTTATTACCATTAGTTTTATGAGCATCATCTAGATTCAGCAAATCCTCTAAAGTCGATACAGACCCATTTTTATTATTCTCTTCACTCATTTTCTTCTCCCAAAGTTTAAATCTACAATTTCTGTAATTTCTAATCCGGCGCGACGGGCTGCATAAATCTTCTTAGCTAACTCAGTGGTATTAGCTGGGATATATTCTGGATTAGAAATTGAAGAAACTGTAATGGTTTTATTGAAAGCAATTCCTTTCCCTGAGTTATACTCACGGTCAAAAGTTACCAGTGTACCAATAAAATCTATTTCCCATTTTCCTGATTTAATTTGACGTGGTTGGGATATGAATCTGGGAATTAAAGATACTTGAGTATCACCATTGAATATACCTGTCGGAGTGATTGATGCTAATTTTTTGAGAAAGGCGGGGCGAAATCCTTCATTTTCACTTAAAGCAAATGCCGCATCATAGGCTCTAGTCGCAACCCTACTATTAGATTTATTATTAAGTTTACCTACTTCTACCCCAGGATCTTGCTTAGTGATAGGTTCTCCTTTCTCATTAAATGCTTTTACTAATCCATCCCAATTAAACGTAGTAATAAATGTATCAGATACAAATTTTTTAATTACTTCATCAGACCGTTCTTTTGGGTCTACTGCTTTAGCGGCGATTGTCTCTCCTGATGAGAGTTGTACTAATGCCAACTGTTTTTTATTTAAAACACTAATCGCTCCATAATTTAGAAATTGCAATAATAGAGAAAGCGCAGCCATTGAAAAACCAACTAGAGAAATTATCCCAACTCTTGTTGTTACATATTTGTTGTAACTAAGTAACTGTAATGGTTCTTTTGGTTGAGGTTTATTTTTTTGATTCAGCATAGGTTTTATTGTAAGAATTCAGTCCTTCGGAATCCAGTCCTTCTGAATGTTGGAGAAGAAGAGTGAATTCTTTTCAGTCAATAGAAGAGTTATACGCTCATTGCTTTTAAATTCTGGCTTCTGAATCCAGAAGGACTGAATTCTTACGGTTTTATTTAGCTAATTTCCCGACTAAACTACCACCTTTAGTAGCAACACCTTTAGCAACCTCAATGGCAATCCCACTATAAGTTTCAGTAGCTTTATTAATTTGAATTAAAACAGAAACGCCACCACCAGCCGCTAAACCTGTAGCTAAGAATGGCGCAATTATACCAATTGTAAATAGGAAGAACATTGGCTGATAGGATTTAGAATCAGCGACTAATTGTCCGGCAAAACCAACAATTATATTGAAGCAGAGCTTGCCAAAACCTACACTGAAATATCCTACTAACCAACTGTAAATTGATTTAGCTCCGTAAGGTAGCAGAGAACCACCAACAGCCATAGGCCCCAGCAGTGCTGTTACAAGCATAGTCAGTTCAATTCCCCATTGATAAGCCCCATTCATCCCGACTAAAATTATCGTAACTATATCAGTAACAGCAGACCCAACAAAAGCATTAATGGGAGATAACATTAAATCGATTCCATTTGCTTTTCCATCTTTCACATCATTAAAAGCATCGATAGCGCCATCAACCGCATCTATAAACCAAGAAAAAGCTCCATTATTTTTGTTAAACTTATCTGGATATTTTTTGGTTAAATCTTCTTTAGCTTGAGCCAAACAGTTAATTTGTTCTTGTTGACTTAAAGATGAATTCCTACATTTATTTACAGCAATACCAATAGCGCTACGTGCTGCTTCAGTTCCCAATGCACTTTCAAATGCTTGCTTGAGGTCAATTCCTGCCGCCGCTTCGCTAAGAACTATATTATTTACATTATTAATATAGTTTCTAATCCCCAAAGTTGACTTTCCTAGTACATCCCCCTTATTACTGAGCAAAAGAACTACTATTAACGGCCAAATAAAGTCTGTATAAGCTCTTTGTTCTTCCCCCGCCATCATTTTTTTTGTCCATTCAACGACGAAGAAAGTTAGTGTTGCTACAGCAAATAAAGCTCCGACTGTACAAATTGCTGAATAAACACCACCTGTAATAGTTTCGTTCCAAAGCTCATCAAATCCTTGAGCTATTGAAGCTGCATTTTCTTTTGCTAAATCAGCTAAATCACCACCATCTAGTTGGGCTAGTAAAAACATGATTTGAATCCTTGCTCAATACAGTAATTTTGTCAGACATTTGAACGCTAGTTGATTGTTTGTGTAGGAAGGAAAAGCTCTTGTAACTTTACCTCCTACTGTGTTTCTATACCCTTTTAATCAGTCAGCAGAAGTAGGATCTAGCCGTGCATTAAGTACCACTTCATGCACTAAAGACAATCTGCCATCTTCTTCGGAGTTCTCCTTTTGCCTTTGGGAATCAAGATGCTCCGCTACTTGCGTTAGCATCAAGTTAGAGTAAGCATTGTCCTGTCGGGCTAATAAAGAATCAGTACGCTGCTGTGCCAACATTGACACAATTAAGCCGTTCTGAGACGCGATCGCTTTGAGAACATTCTGAGAAGCGTCCATATTCTGCGCCTCATCAGCAATACCTTTTGCAAGTTTAGCGATTTGTGCAGTAGTATCAATTTTTTCTTGAGTTTGCTGCTGTCCTTTTTTTCCAATCACGCTGGCAATCGAGCCAAGCGTCAATTCACGCTCTAGCTTCTGTGCTTTTTCTTGGGCGACAGGATAAGAATAATCATCCTTGAGCGTATTTTTCAATTGTTCAGCCGAAGCAATTGGGTCAGGCGCACCCAATTGTCCAATAGAACTATCAATTGCAGCTGACGCATTTTCTTTGATGTCACCCCAAGCACTGTTAATCTCACCCTTGGCCCATGCTTGAATTTCCGAAACTTCTCCTTGAAGATCCGATACGATAGAACTAAAAAAATCGTTGATGCTGATGCCATAGCTAGGTGCAGCAATAAAGAAACTGCCAACTGTAGCAGAAAGTATTACCCCAATTGTCCGCTTTTTCATTTAAGCTACCTGTCTTGTATGTGATTTTGAAAGTAAATTCTTCGCTAATTCTGATAACTCTTCCCCCCGAATCATTCTGATATAATCCTCACTAAATTTGACTAATCCAAGCAGAGGATTATCTTGATAGTATTTGAGAAATAAAGTGCGTAATTCTTGCTCGTTTGGATTATTAGCAACTGAGGCTAATAAACAGTAGGCAGGATAATAGCGACAGAAAGTTAGCTTGCCGTTATCATCAAGCAACCACTGAGAGTAAATCCCCGACTTTTTTGGATAAAAAGCTTCTGTACTATTGACCCTGATGATTTCAATAGGATATTTAAAGCGAACAATAAACGGGTCAACAGCTGATGATTGAATCCTGCCTACTAAACGTGTGGTGATATTGGCAAATATTTTTTGTGCAGATGCGCTCTGATATATAGTCTCTGGTTCTTGGGCAGAGATGATGACGCGGATACCAGACTTCGCACCATTGGCACACAATCGCCCAATCAAATCAGCGATCGCATCGAATTGGAATAAAATTGGTGCTTCATCAAGAAAGAATATCGAAGCTTTTGAGCTTAAGGCACGACGTAAAGCTGCTGCATAGGCACTAAGAGCGAGTATGGCAGCATCAGCTTCACTCGATAAATTACGTAAAGCGAATACTAACAATTTGGCATTAGTTCTAAAACTGGATGGGCGTGAGATTGATTGCCCAACCCTAGTATTTAACCAATAACTTATTCTCAGCCTAATCTGATTTAATGCTTCGGAAATCTCTTGACTCTTACTAGCGATAGAATCTAATTGTATGAAAGCTGGAGAACAAAAATTATAAAAATCTTTGAGTGTCGGAGTTTCGCTCCAATATTGAGTTCCCAATCCATTCTGTATTGCTAACTTGTAGCGCAATTTTATTTCGTCATCATTAAAAAACGTTTTTAATGTTAACGCAATAATTGACTCAATGTTTGTAACCATTGAAGGACTGACACCAATCATGCTCGTTCCAATCACCATTGTCATCAGAACTGATTTGAGAAATTCCTTAAAATCGCTCAATCGCTCATTTTGACGTTCTGCATCCAGAGAGCGTAAATCAGGTAGTTCAAAAAGATTATTCGCTTCTTTAGAGATGTCAAAGTATGCCCCATCTTCACCAAGTAGATTCGTGTAATCAGTGAAAGTGGATGTACCGTCTGGTTTAGGATAGTCTAATGCCACTACCGGAATATCTTGTGCAAGCGCCGGAGTAAGAATACCTGCCACCAGCACTGATTTACCTGAACGAGTTGCGCCAAAGACTGCCAAATTCTTATGATTCTGGTACAAGTCTAGATGTACTGGTGTGCCGCCTTCTTCTGCGATTAACTCAAAGCCAGTGCGATCGCCTGTGGCAGTCCTAATCAACGGCATCAACCCTGGGGCTTCCGAACTAAAATATGGCAGTCGGCGGTTAAAAGGCTTGGTTAACAGTGGTTCCCACACCATAGGACAACACTGCAACCATGTCTTCCAAGCGTATTCAATCTCCCGGTCAACTACCGCCGGACGCAAGAAATAGCTGGCAAGATATCGGCAAGCTTCGTCTAATTCTCTTGTAGTCTTGCGGTGAACCAGAAAAGCAACTGCGGTATGCACAACTACACTCCCTTTATATATTGTCTTTTGCGCCTCCACAGCTGACTCAATATTCATACCTGATTTGACATCAATGTTCCCTTTTCCTGTAGATAAAGAAGTGCTGGTAATTGATTGCTTGGTGATCCGTTGTAGGTTAGTTTTAGAAATAGCTTGATTTGCCTTTGTTAGCTGACAAATAACCTCTGTATCATAAATACTATCTCTAGAGATTAGTTCCCACAGATATCGCAATTGAGCTTGTTCGTCATACCAGCCCCCTGGTTTTTGACTGAAGTTGAGCGCCCCAATATATTTATTTTGGATTTTTACCCATTTCCTATCAAAAAATGGCACAGACTCCTCATTCTCTAACATCTGGTGGCGGATATGAAAATCACTAGTTTGAGTTTCTACTAGTCCATCTATTGGGTCAATTTTTAATGGATTAGGGATTGCCGAGGGAGTAGAGCGATTAAACTGTTGCCAAATTGTTGACCAAATTTCTTCAGCACTTAAAACCCTAATCCCCAACTTCATCTTGTTGCCTAGGATAGCTGACCACTGCAAAAAACCATTGCTAAAGGAATTTTGGAGGATATTTTCAATTCTGGTATTGTTGATGGCATGGATCTCACCTGTAAATGAAAACCAACCTTTCTCTAATTTTCTAATAATCGATTCGATAAAATCTTTAGAACGTTCATCGTCATCAATAACAGTATAAGTACACCATAGCCTCAAGAATTTGTTTTTTCGAGTTCCGCTTTGCGTTAGTTCTTTAGTTCTTAACCTTTCACTCCGAATTAACAGCTTTAATTGATCTTGTGAGCAATTAGTCTCTAGCTTCGATAGTTCTTGCTGTCTGTCATAATCCGAAGTAAATGACCCTAGATGTATTGTCAGGTTTTCGCCTTCTGGAATTTCTTTTAGCCCAGCTTCTATTCCCTCGAAAATGGGTAACATTTCCTCTGATTGCAGATTAGGATGAATACCTAAACAATCAAAACAGAATTTGATTTGAATATTTTCACCTTTTTTGAGAATTAATGCGCCTACGCCCTGCCTACCTCCTAAGTTGAGGTCGCAAATCCCCGCTAAATGAATAATATCTTCAAAGGGAGTGAGCATTTTGACAACATTAATCTGCTCCTTTTCTAAGGCAACTTTACCTAATTTATCTTTCACCTGATTAGAAGAATTTGGCATAACTTTACCAATAACTGAAATTTTACTAGAACTTAAAACTTAGAACTTAAAACTTATTTTTCTTCCAACTTCCGACTTCCAGCTTCCGACTTTTGTTGTATTGATTGAAATTTCATATATCCCCTACTAATCCGAGGGACGCTGACGAACTTACCGAAAAAGTCTTTATTTGTAGAAATTGTCCACCATGTTGCCCATCCCCAAGCAATACTTAATCCTGTACCTAACCAACTTGTTTTCAGTAGATAATTAAAGATAAATACATTGACTACTGCTATTAATGTCCAGGCAAATATTTGGTCAGCAGGGAATGGCCCTAGTCTTGGTCTTTCTCCTAAAATCCTATTTACTGTCCGAAAATCATGTTTCGTTGACATACTTATTGATTTAATAAAAAGTTATCAGCTATTAATGCAAATACGTATTTATCAATAACTGATAACTGAAAAAGCTTTTTTACTGAACAATCAAGCCAGTAATTAAATCTCCAACAAAAACTGCCATAACTATGATTAATGGAGTTCTTGCTAGTGTCTGGTTAAAGTCGATAGAGAAATCACTCTCTCTACCTCTTCTACAAAACTGGACGTGAGAGTTTCCCCTCATCCAGCTCCTCAGCAAATTGGCTTCTGTCATAAGTACCGCTAACATCAGAAATATTCAAAATGGATTTACTTCAATATATTCCTGTGTCAAAACTGTATGGGAAAATGAAGCATCCCTGGCAGTTTTTGTATCGTGGCAATGACGATGAAGTAATTGAAAGTTGTTGTATGAATTCCTACCACCTTTAGATTTGGGGATGATATGATCAACTTCCATTAAATCTCCGTCTTGGAAAAAGAGTCCGCAGTGGGTGCATTTACCTTGTTGCTTCTTTAATAATGAAGCAATCCTGGTAGGCACTTCTGGGTGATGACCCATTCTTGAACTCCAGTAAACCCAATTACCATCATAAGGACTGCGACTGCCTTGCACTTTGATATGTCTGATGATTCGAGTATCGCAATGTTTAGCAAGTTGACAACCATCAGGTGTACTGAAACACCAAAGGTCATTTTCAGCTACTCTCCAGTATTTGTTAGCAATCTCATGCTTGTTACTGTGAGTACATCTATTAGTTGCCCATGCCCGCAGTTTTTGATAAGTTAAGAAGTCTGCCTTTGAAAAGGCTTTTCTACTGACACCGCTTGAATAAAAGTTTGCCCACCCTCTGATTACAGGATTTAGTTTGTTTATTAGTTCCTGTTGTGGTGCAGTACTATGGGTGTCGATTATTTTACCGATGTCTTTCAGATGCTCCTCAAGCTTATCCTTACTAGGAGTAATCAAAGTTTTAAAACCAAGTATTTGTCCATAAGGGTTTTTGGCGCTACGGTAGTCTCCTACTTGATATTGCCTAATATTAAACCCTAAAAAATCAAAGCCTACTTTTCCTTCATACTCATTGAAAGTATGAGTCAGTGAGGTTTTACTTGGTTTTAATTCTAGCCCCATGCCTTTTAACCAATCAGTAATCAGAATTTGGCATCTTTGAACTATGGAGATATCCTCATGAAGTACCACGAAGTCATCGGCATATCTGATTAGAATTGGTGGACGAATAGTCACCTTTTTCCCGTTGATTTTCGGATATCTTCGAGGAAATGCCAGTTGAATGTGGTTTTCTAAACCATGCAAGGCAATGTTTGCCAGAAGTGGAGATATAACTCCCCCTTGCGGCGTTCCTTCATGATTAGGAAATAAGTTTCCTCCATCCAATATTCCCGCAGTCAGCCATGCTTTAATTTGACGGTGTAAACTGGGGAAAGTGTTCAGTTTTGCCAACAGAGCTTGATGGTTAATGCGTTCAAAACATTTACAAATCTCGGCATCCAGCACATATTTAGCCTTTTGCTTGATACTTAAATAGATTGCTTGAATCGCATCATGCACGGAGCGTCCTGGTCGAAAACCGTAGGAATTCGGCTCAAAACGTGCCTCCCATTCGGGTTCTAGCGCCATTTTGACTAAAGCTTGCAATGCACGGTCGTACATTGTCGGAATACCCAAAGGTCTTTTTTCTTGGGTTCCTGGCTTTGGTATCCACACTCTGCGGACAGGATTTACCTTACCGTTGAGTTTGAGACTTTTAACCAAGTGCATACGTTGGTCTGGTGCTAATAGTTTGACACCATCTATTCCAGCAGTCTTTTTACCTTGGTTGTCTTGTGTAACCTTCCTAACGGCAATACATTTTGCTGACCATGAATTTAAGAGGGTTTTCTGAAGCTGTCGAACTGTGACTAAATCCTCACGATTAGCGGCTTGGTATATTCTCTTTTGCAGCTTGTAAACCTGACGTGCCAGTTTCTTCCAAGGAATTGACTGCCAATTGTTTGGGTCTACCTCGTGGGTTTTTGGTGTGTCAAGTTCTGATTCTATCCTGAACTGTTGTTCGGCTTTAGACATATTCACTGCTACTGTTGACTATACCTTCCAATAAGCCGTGTGTCTGTCTGCATATCCCAGACATTACTCTGGGCTTTAGCTTTTGACACAATCCCTTCCACTTATGGCTTGCGGGTGGTTCCCTACTTGATTCTATTCAAGAGCGCATAGGTGGATTACTTCGTTCCGAATGACCATTGATTGAACCTTTAGAGTGACGCTCTCCACCGGGTTTAGAGGGAAGTGCTAACTGGTCGAGACTGGAATCGCCAGTTCCCTATTTTCCTTGCCATTTTTGGCTTGGGCTAATTAGCCGTCGTTGCCCATTTGACGTAACGATGGTTCAATCGCGTCTTCACACATGGTTGCTCGTGGGTTCTTGCTAGACAGGTTGCTGAGTACGGCTTTCAGAAGTCTGCCTTTCTTCCCCGCTTTATCCGTTTGATAACCAGTCTCCCGAATAGGGGAAGCGCTTTTACTGTTGCACTTACAGAGTAGGACTTTCACCTACATGGTCATTCAGTTATCATGGTTAAAACCAAGCTAACTGTCCCCCAGTACTGCTACTGGTTTGAGTTAAACGAATCGCACCCAGTCTTCATCATTCCGTGCAGATTGAATAATCCGAACTAGACTGATCCCAACATATAATAGGAATAAAGCTCTCAATACATTGAAAAAAAGCGCGATAACTGCTGCTGTTTGTCCATTGCCGGCATTACCAAAAGTGGTGGTCATCCAAGTTTGAGCATTATTGAAGAACTGAGCATTAGCTGGAGCCGCCGCAAAATCAATTAGGCAAATTACTGCTAACAGCGCAAACAACACTGCATAGAGATTAACTCCATACTTTCGTTGTACTTTATCGAAGTTAGTAAATAATGCTTGTGACTGTTTCGGCAAGGCAATGACGATGGCAGACGCAATCATAAATCCACCCATCAATATATTGTGGACGGACATCTCTGCTATCATCAACACACCAGTCACACCCATGAGTGTGAGTGTGCCTTTTTTCGCCCTGTCATTCTTCTCCTCAGGTAAAAGTGTTCCTATTGGTGAAGCAGCAAAATCTGGGTATCCGTAGTCAGTACGCATCTGCTTTCGTTCTCCTGAACGATATCTTGAGGGATAGGCACATTCTTGAATAAGTCAACCCCAAAATCCACGTACTCTGGTACGGAAAAAAACAGAACTGTAGTACTGTATAAACATTTTTAACAGTAATAATCTACGTAGATAAAAATCTCTTTCTTGTATTATCAGTCTTTGTGCTTGATATAATCACATCCTTAATCATTAATTAGTATAAATATTTGTGCAAACTCTTCAGTAAGTATCAAATAGGGGGGATTGACTATTGACTATTTTTATGACCTAAAACATTTAGGTTAGCTTTAACAAAGTTTGGGGGTTTAAGTTAAGAGCCTAATTAAAATCCCCGTTACAAAACTGTACTTCCGACTTCCGACTTCCGACTTGTTTAAGTATCCCTACTCTCCATAAATTGAACTTTACCTTCGATACCTCACCATGTTTTGCATCATCACTAAAAACTGTTAAAACTTGAGTGCATGTATAGAACAAATATGTATAATACTTGCAGCTTGTAATTCAGCATTTATTAGAAGTAGATATTTGATCAAGCAAGGAAATTGGGAATTAATTTTCATAATCATTTGTTGGAGTATTTATGAGTACAAGAAAAATATTTACAGCACTTGTTTCAATAGGTGTAGCACTATGCTTAGGAGCTTGCCAGTCTGAAAGAGACTTGGTTGCTCAGGCAGAGAATGACTTAAAACCGGCTTATGCGGCGGCAACTGATGAGCAAAGCCAAAAAGATAAGGAAGTACAGGAGCAAATAAGGCAATATGTAGAAGAGACACCTAACTTATATAGAATAACTTGGAAGGTATGCGGAGATTATAGAAGTCGTCTTCGGGATGGAGTAAGATGTAGCGAAACTAAAATTCCCAAAACTAAAGGATATGTTGATCCCGTTTACGTCTGGGCAGCTAATGGGGTGCAGTTTGTTAATAAGCAACACTTTGTTAATAGCTATTGGGCTACAGGATTGTTTGTCAAGTCTAAAGGATGCTTGAACTCAGGTAAGCCAGGACAAGAGCAATTTTATAATGTAAAAAATTTCACCAGAGATAAAACGAATGCTGTTCCTACCGCAGCAAACGTGAAGATTGAAGCTCTGTCAAAGCAGGAAAAACAAACAGTAGTAGAACTTGCCTTCAAGGACGCAGAAGTAGAAAATTATGCGCTGAAAAATTTTGGTGTGTCAGCAACCACAGGATTAATACCCACTGGGAAAACTTGCTTAACATTAGACGAATGGAAGAAGACGCAATCGTAAACATCAGGCACAGTCGCTTCCTTGGATCGCAGTTCAGTCGCGGCAACTTCCTCCATCTCCACCACAACCAACCAACGCAAGTATTGTCTTATTCTTTCTTAGATAAAGAAAATAATTTAACTTGTTGACCCCTTGTCCCCTGCAAGCGGTAAGTTAACTTTAACCCCAGTTGGTCTAACAACAACCCCAACAGCCAAATCGGTTTGGGGTCAGAAGGAACAGTGAAACCCAAAATTTTTGATGTGAGCAGCGCAGTCAACAGCGATCGCCGTTTCTAAGTTAATTCAGCCAGTAAATAGTTTTGCTCACGCACATCAGTTATTTAGCAAAATTTTGTAGTTTTTTATACTTAAGTTTTGCAGTCATTGATTACTTCATGCTTATACTAAGGGATGGCGTAACCGCAAGAGCGTAGCTGATCGCTCTATGAAAATCGCAATTTGCCGACCATTGGTCGGCAAAAACTTAATTATGATTCTGAAAAACTAATCCTTTATATGAGCCAAGATCGAGGGTGTTAAAAGGAGCGGGAATTTGCAGAACACCATGCCATACGATGTCTGTGCCTTCCCTTATGCCCTCTGTATGACTGTATTTTTTGTAATCTAAAACACTTTGTGTTACGTAACTATAATTACTGTAGGCATCGCTATGCAGTAAAGCTTTCTGCATTATACTCATCTAGGTAAATAGGCTAAATAACCCTACCAACAACATATTTATTTACCTAGACAATTATCATGATACAGCATGGGGATTTCGTTCGATGTTAAAGTTGTATTTTTAACTGTATAATTTGCGACCTCATAAACTAACTCGCAATCAGCTAAAGTCCCTTCGGCCATCAGGGAGCATCTTGGCGTTCACCCTGAAAATTGATTCAGGACAAGTTCGGAATCAATTGCAGAACAGTTTGAGTTTTTGGCACGCAAGTTTTACCCATTTCTTGAAGAATTTTTTATAAGCAATCACACCACTCTCAAAAATAAACTAAAAATGACTCTATAGTTTTATGGCGTGATAGCGATTAAAAAACGGGCTATTCCGATAAGCTTGATTTGGCATGAAAGCAACAGAAGCAGGGAAGAATTTTGTACAAGTTTCTTAAAATAAGCACCTTTGCCCATTTTCTTTAACCCAAACCTACACCTGTAATATTTGTATACTCAAATGCTAGAGTATACTTTTTGACCTAATGCATCACTTATTAACTATAAAGTCATTATTAGTTTATTTTTTTCACCTATCTTTAGGTTTTTCAATATAGGGGCATTGGCTATAGCCCAATGGCATGAAGAAAGGTAGTGTCTAGCTAAACTGGGACGAAGAGTGATTGAGTCAACCGATCGCTCATCATGATAAAGGTGATTATTGCTTGTGCAGCACGAGCGATGGCAGTCCCAAATGGCAATCGGCTTTTTCTCCTGTGCGCTTAAATGGCAGGGGAATAGTACAGCATTAGTACACCGTTCTGGCTACAGGTGACGGGGGTATTCTGTTGCTGACCGAAGAGGCGGAGGGGCAGGGGGCAGGGAGCAGGGGGAGCAATCCCTGCCCCGAAGCCGTGAAGCGGAGCGGAACATGGGTATCAAGCCCCGCCCTTCCTCTCTCGTTCTCAATTGGTCGGAGTACAAGCTCCTTCCAATCTTCCCCCCTGCTCCCCGCTCCCCTGCCTCTTTTGACAAACTGCCACAATTTTCACTTTGTCCGTGAACAGGGAAAGGGAAACGGTAGAGAAACTAGTACACATTGCAGTACAGTTCCACACTTTTTTCACCGAAATAAATCCTGGGACGGGAGCATCGGCGATAATGATTAACTATCGGGGGTTCGGGGCTGTGAAAATTGACCGTCACGGGAAGGCAAAGGTTTTGTCGGCAGAAGAAATCCAGCGTCTGTTTACTTTGGGGTTAACCACAGAGCGAGACAGAACCCTAATAGGCGTGATGCTGTACACGGGTTGCCGCGTCAATGAAGCAGTTACCCTAAAAATTAAAGATGTTTATAACAGCAAGGGACGGATCAGAGCAGAGCTGATCATCCGTAAAGGGAATACAAAGGGAAAGTTAGCTACCCGCAGCATTCCGATTTTGTCAGAACTAAGGAACTTCTTAGCTACTTACAAACCGACAAACTCCCGTGACGGTTTTTTGTTTCCTGGTCGATGGGGGCGCGGTCACTTGCACTCAGAATATGCAAGCCTGATCTTCCGACAAGCTTGCGAACGTGCGGACATCGAAGGAGCAAGCACACACAGTTGCCGCAGAACTGCACTTACTTTCATGAGCAATGCCCAAATCCCTCTGAGAGTCATCCAAGAAATCAGTGGACATCGCAATTTGGAGCAACTGCAAAATTATTTGGAGGTGGAACCATCCCAAGTCCGGGGTGCGATCGCGGCGTTATCGATGCTATCACCGCCATCAATTAGCAGCAACAATCAAGACATGCAAAATGCGGATAACACGAAGTTATCAACGGAGTGATAGATCAGGAAATATGATTTAGTTGATCTAGATAGGACTGAGAGTAAATAAAGGCTATAAGGATTTTCCCAAAAAGCTATTTACAATTCCATCGGCAACACTTCAAGCGATAGCCACTGATAAAAATGAGGCACAGATTGCTCTAGGTTTACGTAGCTCAGTTGCGGCGTAGGCTTTATCCCTCCATTGGCAACACTTCTTCATTCAACAAGGCGTAAAATTCCGGTACTGCTGCCTCGACAAGTCGCAGTTCATTTGCCGCGATCGCTTCAAGTTCCAGCACGGTATCCCAGCGCAAATCCTCAACCCATCGCTTAAGGATGCCCTTAATCGCGTCCACCCCCTGCTTAATGCCAGAGCGTAGCATTTCCACGCAGTGGAGTAGCGTAATGCGATCAGTGAAGAGAGCAGAGGGGCAGGGGGGCAGGGGGGCAGAGGGGAAAGAACTTGTACAATTTTCTTCTTTGTTCCTCAACTCTTCAACTCCTCTGCTCCTCTGCTCCTCCGCACAAGTGCTCTCATCTGTAGTATCCTCCCCTTGGCAATGGGAGTTCCCTATAGCATCAAGGGGGGGTGTGGATACGGGCTGGTGATTTGGGTTTGCAAGAATAGGGTGTTGGGGGTAGGGTGTTGGGTGTAGGGAAGACGGTATTGGTTGGGGCAAGGAACCCCCGCTAATACAATCATTTTGACAAGACGGGGCAAGTGACCCACTAGTTGTTGGGGCTATTTCTTCCCCCACACCCCACACCCCACACCCCACACCCTGCACCAACGGGGTTTGAGCAGCAGAATAGGTTCGATTTTCTTTTTGATTACGTTTCGTGTCACGATGAGCAATTACATGCATTGCAAATTCCAATTCCTCTTTAGATAAAGAGAAAAGTTTCACCTGTTGACCGCGTTTACCTTGCTTACGGAAAGTTAACTTTAACCCCAGCTGCTCAACTAAAGTTCCTAGCAACCAAATAGGCTTACAGTCTAAGGGAATAGTAAACCCAAGAATTGCTTTGACGTGAGCAGCACAATGTATAGCAATCTCCGTCATCTTGAGTAAGGTGGAATCGTCGGCAGAAACTTCATCACCCCTCATTAAACTTAAGAGAATTTGATGCAATCCCAGGTTAAATCTAGCAAGCCACCGTGCGGAGTAATTACCCCAGTCGATGCACAAAGGTAGATTGTCACGTTCGGTGCGGTCTTTTTGGGTGACAATTGTTGGTGGGGTAGGATAAGTTTGCCCAGTTTTCGGGTCAGTAAACGATTCTTCGGGTGGGGCTAAAATGGCCTCAAGTCCAGCAATTGCTCTAATTAAGCGACCACCTTTATCCATTTCTACGAGTGATTCGGTTACTTCGATGCCGTAAGAATCAGAAATGCGGAACTTTTCACATTCAAAAATTTCATTAGGGTCAAGGTAATCTTTGCTCTGACGGGCACGGTACTCGCTCAAAGTAATATTCTTAGCCTTGGCAACAGCCGAATTGTGGGCACTATCCAAAGCTTGTGCTGCTGCTTTAAGACTTTCTCTTGATTGAGGATCTGAATCACTGCCCACATATATAAATGTATTGCCCATTTCTGTGAGGAGTGATCGCAAATCATCGCGGAGATTATTGAGAGAATAGTGGCGGTTGGCAAGAATTTGGCAGTAAGCCTCAAGCGCCCAATCTTTCTCGGCTCCCCGTTTACCTGTTTGACGGTCGATCCGCAACAGAAAAGCAGTCATTTCATTGGTTTGGAGGAGGCGTTCTTTTATCTTGGAAGCGTTTGTATCTTGGTAGCCGAAGGGAGGACGCGGGGCCACCCAAATATGAAAGGGGACTTTCGGGCGATAGCGGTACAGTTGTTGAGCGCACTCGGTAGCAGTTTGGGAAACTCCATGAAAAACACCGAACACCAAATCAAAATGATACTCGGAAATATCTACACCAGTTCCCAGGCTAGGGGAGGTGAACAAGGCATCAAAGTTTTTGACGGCGTTGGTGATATCTTTAATGAAAGCGACGTTTTCTTCAGAGCCGGAATTATCGGAGTGGACAGACCAGATGCGCCATTTTTGTGGTGTATGGGATTGGTCAGAGTTAGGTTCTGAGTACTTAATAGTAAAAGACTTGTCGAGTTTTTTGATGAAACGCTTACTGTCACTGGCAACCATGATTTTCAGACCTTGCATCAGCGCCGCCGAGATTTGGGCAACTAGGGCGCTTGAATTACTGCCTTCGTACCAATATATAGTGCGTGAGCCATTTCTCCATTCATTTTTGACGATGTAAGGTACTTCACCTACTGGTCGCATTGCCCGAAAGAAGTCCACGGTCAAATCATCCATGTGTGCGTCGGCAAGGACAACCAGGGGCGCGTTGTATACTATATATTCCAGTACCTCCAAGATTGCTGCACGGTGCTGTTTACACGTATTACTGTGTAGTAGGTGGGTAAGGTATTGGCAAGCCTCATCAATAAATATGCAGCCGTAAATTAGCGCCTGCGTATTGAGCTTATGCAAGCTGTCAATAGTAATACTAAGGGCTTGGGCTTGAGCTAAACCTGTGTAACCCAAGTCTGAATACATCGCAGTTCTTAGGCGATCGCTTAAATTCTTCAGCAGGTTGACGCGATGCCCGTTGTTGAGGAACCGAGCGTCGGGGTTTTGGTCACGCCACCTGCGCATTAACTCGGTTTTCCCCGTACCCATATCGCTCCAGATCACGAGCAGTCCTTTTTCTGGAAAACGGAAAGATTTTTTGGGATTTTGGGTACTAGGTTTGGCGTTAAAGGAGCTAGAATCAATTAATTCAACATTTTCCCTTTTCTCTTTATCCAAATCGCAGTCCATAGCTATCAGATTTGGACTGAATAATTTTTCAAGTCCAAGCTCGTAAAGTGGCGGAGCGGATGAACATTTTTCCTCCAAATTGGGAATGCAGAGTGCTTGGGTCAAATATTTAATATTGACTGTGACATCCGGCTGGTACTTAGAGAGTCCCCATTTCTTAGCTCGATAGGAGCGCTGGTAGTCTTTAAGCGATTTGGCATCGTCTACTAAAGCAGTTAGTAAAACATTGGCATCTTCACCCCTGGCTACCACGAAATCATCAACACCTTTCTCTGGGCCTGGGAGTGATGCAACTTCGCATTCACAACCAGCAGACTCAATCGCTTTGGCAGTCCGTACCGTTGCCTGGTAAACCGACCACCTGGTTTTAGCTTTAGTTTCGTAATCAAATAATATAATGAACTTGCGCCCCGCCTGAGCCATTGGTACTAAGTCAGGATGCAACCGTTCATCAAAATCTCGTCTTCCGACCCGCCCGTTCCAAATTCCAGGAAGTGCGATCGCTACAAACCCCAGAGAGAGCAAGCAAGCGGCTTTTTTTTCACCCTCGCATAAGATAATCGGAATCTCTGGATGTTGCTTTACCCACTCCCAGAAGGTGATTTGTAAATCTTTCTGCTGAAAGTCGATGTTCAATTTCTGCTGCTTTACCCCTGACCAAAATATTAGGGGATTAAGTATGCCTTTTATGCACAGTGCTAAGAGAGAACTTAACTGGGCAATTTGCGTTAGGATTGCCGTAGTTTGTCCTAGTTGCAAGAGCCAAGGCAAGAGAACGCCATTGCGAATTCCCTTCTTTCGACTTTTAACACAAAGCTTTTTCCCACGTTTTGCAAAAAGCTCTTGTGCAATATCGAAAACGTTATAGCGCCGTGCAACAAGATTTAAAATATAGTTGGGAACATCGAAATAGGTAACGCGGTTGGCGGTTTTGGGTGGCGACTCGTATTTAACTGGTTTACCTTTTTCCCAATCAAAGCGTGGAAAGTTGGGCTTAAGTCGCCCCCACTCCATCGGTTGCCAGTTCTTGAATGGGTCAAGGGACTGAATCCACGTCCCACCCAGTAATAGATGCTGATACATTTTTATGTATCCATCCGTGACTCTACCTGCATTCTTGCGTGGAATTTTGTCGGAGATGAACAGGTAGTCATAAATTGTTTCTCCCTCAATGTGGAAGAAGTTGCGCTTAATCAACGCCGGATGAATGGCGCTACCAGCTAACAAGTCATGGTATTCCGCAGCCGTGAGATTATTTGGGTATTCAGTTGTTGCTGCGTTCATCGGTTCTCCCCTTGGAATTCCTTGGAGAGAGATGTGTCTATCTGTGAAACTCTCGTAGGCAGGATATTCCGAAAATTCCCCTTCGTCACAGCACAGAATTGCCGTGCGAAAGTTGCACTCGACCCCATACGCTCTTCTAGAGCGCTCTTAGGGCGTTCTCTGTTTGTCATGATTTTCCCCTGATAACTCGGTTTACAAGTTCAGAGGGGGTTGCATCAGTTATCAGTTATCTAATCTTGGACTCTACTCCCAACTGGTAACTGATAACTGTTATTCGCGCTGCACACCTTTTAACTACAAAATTCTCACTCTTTCTTCATCAAACTTAACATTTCGCAAATTTAAGAATTTTAACAGCCAAAAATTTGCCACCAATGGACGCTATGGTGACAACCCGTGTATAATACGGGAAGCAGCGCGGATTATACTCTCAAACAAATTTAGCAATCGCACCGAGTCGGCAAACTTTAGCGAAAACTTTTTTTGTTCCTTCGAGATCAACCCCTGCTCTTTTAAACGATGAATTTTATAAACAGATAAAGCGCCTACTCCTTAGTGGCGCTTTATACTTTAAGCTTTTTGATAGTTTCATATTTGACCTCCATGCTTTGTTTTAGTTAGCTCGATTTTACATAAGTTTTGGTCGTCTGAGATTGATGCTATGTTCTTTTTTGTTTTTTAGTTTTCAGTATCTCCATAGTTCATAAGTGTTTTGGAGTATCTAAGGAGTTCCCATAGCCTTAGACAATGTTTAATAGGAAGAGACTTTTGCTCAGACGGCACTTAGCGCAGATTTTGCCTTTGCTATTGCCTTCTTAAATTTGCACCTGAGTCTCTGCCTAATTTAGTTGTCGTACTTAAATAGTACCTGTAACTTTAATAACAGCTAGAGAGATCGTGTTATTATCTGTGCAATGTAGCACTATAAACTTATATCCTGTAAAACGTGATGATAGCAAGTAGCTTTTTATTAAAAATTGTAAAAAACCTATATAAAAGTTTTAGGTAAAATTTGAATAGTTATTATGGTAATGCTAATAACGTACTACTAGGACTCCTACTTAATTTTTGAACAGAACTCAGTATAACTTGATTCCTTCTTTCCTGTTCCCTATTCCCTATTCCCTATTCCCTATTCCCTGTTCCCTCTCTCTACGAGTGATTCAGGAATCAAATCGGATTCCTATATTATAGGTAAGTATGTCTTCAAATAAAAATTTAAGCCTAGAAGCAGTACTAGAAATCTTGCAAGAGCGGGTGTTTCACCATACCGGAAGATATCTATCGCGCTCTGAAATAGTTTTAATCAAAGGGTCTTGGGATGGCAAAGACTATAAGGAGATAGCAAGCGATTCGGGGTACAATATGCATTATTTGCAGACTGGAGTAGGTACTGCGTTGTGGGCAATGCTTACAGAAGTTGTTGGAGAGGGAGTACAAGTAAAAAAACTAACTTTAAGAAATATTTTGCTTAAATTAGCAAAAAAAGAATATTTTAAAAAGCTAGAAACGTCATATAAAAATGTTGACCGATTAATAGGTGCAACTAGAGCATATGGGGATTTCCCAAAAATAACATCTTTTTATGGACGACAAGATGAAATAAGGATTTTAAAAAATGAAATTGTTTTGTTCAACAAAAGGTGTATAGCACTAATTGGAATTGCTGGGATTGGAAAAAGCATATTAGCATCGAAACTAATTGAAGAAATAGTATTAGAAGACGCAAGTAATTACGAATATGTAGTTTGGAAAAGGATAAATCGCTCTTCAAGGATTGATAATTTAGTTACCGATTTAATTAATATTTTTAAGATAGAAGAAGCGAAGCATATAACTCTTGAGACTAAATTATATTTATTATTAAAGCATTTGCAATCATATCGTTGTCTATTAGTTCTAGATGGTTTTGAAGCCATAGCTCAAGTAGATATTTTTGAAAAAAAGTTAGAATACGAAGATTTTTTTGCTGGAATTACACAAGAAAAACATCAGAGTTGTGTAATTGTAACAAGTCAAGTACCTTTAAGAGAAGTTGCTTATGTAAATGTAAACTCATCTATTGCATCTTTTCAAATAGAAGGTTTGAAAGAAGATGCAGCAATGCAGTTAATACGTGAAAAGGGGATAACAGGAGCAAAGTGTAAAGAACTAATTGAAACATATCGTGGTAATCCGTCAGAACTAGAGGCTATTTGCGATCGAATAAATCACATTTTTGGAGGGAGTATAGAAAAGTTTTTTGATTATAAAACTACTGTAATTGGCCCGCGAATTGAAGCGATGTTAAATCTACAGTTTGGGCAAAATGGGCTTTTAACTGACCTCCAAAAGCAAATAATGATTTACTTAGCCGAGGAGATAACAAAAAATTCTGCTTTAGTCCCCTTTTCAAAGCTTATTAATGATTTAAAAGAGCGATTAAAATTAGAAGTAATGTCAATCTCAAAAGTAATATCAGCTTTGGAAGTCTTAGAGCAGCGCTCCTTAATTGAAGCCAGTAAAAAATCAAGTAAGCATGAACTCAGTTATGGTATGGAACCAGTTGTTAAAAAATATATTTTAGTAGATCCGCACGGTTTAATATATAAATCATTAAGTAAAAAAGAGTTAACCAGTTCTGTACAGGAGTAAAACTCTCCGTGAGCTACTGTATAAATCCCTTGTGTAGTAAGCGGCACAATCCTGAAGATACCGAAAATTGTTTAGCTTGTGGCAATCCTTTGCTAATAAATGGGCGCATTCTTTTACTGCGCCCATTGCGTTCTTTGGATAAAGATATGTCTGCCTATACAGATGTTTTCGAGGTTGAAGATATTGAACCGTCATGGGGAAAATCTAGAATTAGAGTAATGAAAGTACTAAGATGGAGTGATCCTAAATTAGTTCGTCTGGTTCAAAGAGAATCACTTATATTGCAGACGTTATATCATCCAGGAATTCCTAAGTCTGGTATGGACGACTATTTCACTTTTACACTGAAGGACGAGCGTTTAGTATTGCATTGTTTAGTAATGGAGAAAGTTGAAGGCATTGATTTAAGACAGTGGTTAAAATCTCATGGACGAATTACTCAAAAACTAGCAGTGGATTGGTTATCACAACTAGTTGATATTTTGGAATCTGTACATCGCTCTGGCTTTTTTCATAGAGATATTAAGCCAGAAAATATTATCTATCAACCTGATGGTCAACTGGCACTTGTTGATTTTGGAGCAGCTAGACAGATTACCACAACGTATTTAGCAAAAGTTGGCGCTAGTGGAGTGAATAAAAGAACACGCTTCAGTAGTGGTTATGAAGTAACAGTTGTTAGAACGATTCGATTTTCCCCACTGGAACAACTTAATGGTCAAGCTTTGCCTCAATCAGACTTTTATGCTTTGGGACGGACTTTTGTCGATTTGATAACGGGGATATCACTATTGGAGTTACCAGTAGAGCAAAATACAGGAAGACTAATCTGGAGAGATAAAGCATTACAGATTGACGAACCTTTCGCTAATTTACTTGATGAAATGATGGCTCCTTTTCCAGGGCAGCGTCCACAGACAACTCAAGTCATCTTACAGCGCTTAGAGCGTCTCCCATTTAAATTAAATCTTAACCGAGCAATTAATTCTAATTTATTTAAATATTTTTTAATAGGATTAACTACATTAGTACTTTTTGGAAGTTGTAGAAGTATTAACCTAGCTTTATCAAGTTATTTTTATAACAGGGCTGTTCGTCAGGATGAATATAACATGGCTATTAAATATTATAAATTAGCTTTGAACTTTCATTCAAAAGACGTAAATACCTATGCTAACTTGGCATTAGCTTGTCAGCAAATTCGTGATATAAACTGTATGAATGCTAATTATAATAAAGTTTTTGAACTTAATCCGAATGATTGGGTAGCTTTCTATAATTTAGGGAATTTTTACGACGAACAAGGTCAATATGACTTAGCAGAGCATAATTACAAATTAGCTATTAAGAATAGTAATAATCAAGCAATGAATGCTGTCAATAATTTATCACGGTTGAAGAATATAGAACAAAATTACTCTGAGGCATCTACATTAGCATTTGAAGGGTTGAGACACACTTCAGATACGGAATGGCAAGCAGCCTTATATAAAAATTTAGGCTGGGCGAGATTCAAGCAACAACGTTATGGAGAGGCTGAAAAATATTTACGAAAGTCGGTGGAACTGGATTCTCAAAGAGTGGATGCCTACTGCTTGCTAGCGCAGACACAGGAAGCAATAGGTAAGTTGGATGAGGCTAGAACATATTGGGAAGTGTGTTTGTTAGTCAGTAATACCAATTCATCTCTACCAGAGGTACAACAATGGAGAGAGCAAGTTCTACAGCGTCTTTTTAAAAAAAATTGATCAAAATATCTTACTTCCGGTAAGCTATCAATAGATAGTAAATAACGAAATAATTGCAATGTTAATTGCACCAGAATCAACAGCCAAAAGAGTAAAAAAAGCTTTCAAATACCAATTTGTAGCAATTGCATCAATATTATTGTTTTCAAGCTTCAGCAGCATAAGGGGACAAGCTAAATCTGTAGCAAAAAGTAATTCACAAGAGCAAACTTGTAAGGTTGTGGCTAAAGTTCTCAGTGGCGATATCAACTGGGCACCCGGAAGTAAGCTTTGCCAGGAGGATAAGGTTCATCCAGTTAATGGGCATAAGGTTGAGGTTTTGTGCTATTTAAGTGCAAAAATATTGCAACTCACTAGTAGTACTATGGGTGAGCATTGCTCGCCACGTTCCCAACGGCAAAATCAAAATTGCACTTTGAGAGATGGGCGCACTTGTATCAAGCCCAAAGGCCCAGGGGAAGATGAAAATGCACCTACATTAATCACTCCCTACGGTTTAGTAATTTTAAATATGAGTCCGACACTATCGTGGTCTGCCACTCCTTTAGCTACTAGTTATATCGTGCAGATTGAAGGCAAAGGAGTTAGCTGGTCTGTTGAAGTAGTGGAAAAAACTCAATTACCATACCCCAAAGAGCAACCAGCTATGCAGCCGGGCAACGTTTATAACGTAAATATTATTGCAAATAAAGCAGATGAGCCTATTGCTGCCAGTGCCTCTGTTGTGTTGATAGCCTCCACTGATAAAATGCAGCAGATAGTAAGTATCATAAATCGTCTTCAAAGTTTGAATCAATCTCAAGATGAGTTAACTATCGATATAGATAGGGTGTATGAGGCTCAAAACTTAGTAAATGAGTCAATTAATCTGCTAAAGGCAAGAACTGAAGGAGGTACTAAAAATCCGACTATTTACCGATTATTGGGCGATCGCTACTTAGAGGCATATTTGGCATCTGCCGCTATATCTGCGTATTCAACTGCAACTAAATTAGCTCAAAAAGAGAATAATGCGGAAGAATTAGCCAAAGCAGAAGCAGGAGCGAAAATTGCAGAGCAAAGCCAGAAAAGAGGAGAAGGGGTAAGAGGTAGTTAGACTTCAAAGGTAGAAGTTGTTGAAAAACATAATCATAAACTGTCAAAATACAATTTATGATTGATACCACAAGCTTTTTTAGATTAACGACCAACAAGGATAAAGCCTGACCAGTAATAGGGGTGAGAGTATGTTTTACTGGACAATAAACTTAGTTTTGCAAGTCTTAGTGCCTCTGCTTTAGTAAGTCCACTTTTTAATCCTTTGTAAAACTCACCCATAAGTAGAGCAGTAGAATCGGCATCAACCAGCCACAAACTAGCTAATGTAGTAAGCGCTCCGGCTTGTGTAGCTATTCCGGCAATTCCAAGAGCAGAGCGTTTATCACCCTTTGCTGTTTGACAAGCACTCAAAATAAGTAGATTAATTGCCTCAGTTCCATTTTTGAGCAAAAATCTCAAGTCTTTGACGTTGAGGGGTTTGTCCCAAGCCAAAATAAAGGTCTGTTCGGGATCAGAGCTAAATTGAGCATGGGTACTTAGATGAACTATAGAAAAATAATCATTTTCAGTTTTTTTCTGGAAGCTGTGACTATTAAACTCGCTATTAACTAAAGTCGAAACAGAACTAACATTTTTCTTGATACTTTCAATTTCTGCTCTGACTTCAGGTAAAGCTGGTAAATTCTTAGGAACTGAGGGGTTATTAAAACTAGGACTGATTTCAGAAATACCGCCAAATAAAGCATCAAAATTATTTAATTTTCTAGATTGACTGTGAAACTGCTGGGAACTTGAAGCTATGACAATACTGTAAGAGGATGCTAGATAATTTTTTCCATCATGTAATATGTCAATAGGGAGATTTTGGAAAAAACTATCTAGAACAAAACCTAAAGTTCCTGAAGTGGGAAGATATTGCTTGATAGGTGCAAATAAAATATTATAAATAGTTTGAGAATAAATAAGATAATCTGACTCATTAGCTAGAAGAAACTGTTTTTTTGCAACGAGTTTAAGTAAATTATCAATTGGGGTAACTAACTGGTCAAAATCTACTGTATTACGGTAAAATTTATTAGGTGTTTTAACAACTACCTCTACTTGCTGCCCTAACTTAATCAAATATACAATCGGAAGTAAATATTTTGAATTTTGATTATTGGGTGGAGAAGATATATTTAATTTACCACACTGTAAAAAATTTTCTATTTCAGCTATTTTTAGTTTTTCTTGAATCTCAACTGCCCGTTTTGAAGTTGCTTCACCTTGAGAAAATAGTAATTCCATATATTCATGGTAAACAGGTTCAACTTTTTCTTTAAAATCGAACTGAAGCTCCGGGTTAATTCCTATAAGATTTCCTCGAACTTGCTCTAAACTGTTAATAGCAGATGCATACGCTTTATTGGCTTTTTCAAAATTGTTTGAGAGCCGATATAAGCGACCTAATTGCCATTGCCATTCGTAAGCAATATCCCAAGCTTGCACTGACTGAGCTAGTGCCATAGCTTTTTCAAAGTATTGTACTGCTTTAAGCGTTTTACCTGAATAATTATAAATTGTGGCAACAGTTCCTAATGCGTAAGATTCGGCTCGGTTATTACTCAGCTTTTGAGATAAAGATAGTGCTTTATTCGCTAAGAATAATGAAGTTGATAATGGGTTATATTTATTAGAAAAAACAATTTGTTTTAAGTTGATATTTTGATCAATTTCAATTAAACTCTGAGCGAGATTAAGTTGAGCATAAACAGATTCGATTGCAGGTAATGATTCAAATATTGTTGAAGAATTTAATAAATTATTGACTAACGTTTTGATGTATTCTTTTTCAATATAATCATCTAAATCTGTTATGTTCTTCCATTTTTCTGTATTTAAAATTAAATCTAGCTGATTGATTTGTGCTTGGAGGGTAAGTCCATTTAGGTTTCTATTTACTAACTCTTGATAAAATTGCAGAGCATTTTTGATTTTTGATTTAGCTATTTTAAGTGTTTTTTGTTTAGTAAATACTTCATCAGTTAGTTCATACTTGCCTTTGGCTTGAATGAAAAGGGCACGTTCTGTATTCCCTAAACTCAATAATATTTGATTCTTAATATCTGATTCTTTTGAGTCTAGACTTTTAGCCATTGATATAGCTTTGAATAATACAATTGAAGATGCTTCTGGATTACCAATCAGCCGTAGCACATCACCAAGATTGCGGAGTCCAATTACTCGGACACTTTCAAGTGTTTGTTTTTCCAATGCCTGAGTTAGTTGTTCTTGATAGGCTTTTTGAGAAATGTTCTTTAATTCAATGGGGCTAGAGCAAACCGAATTTTCTAGCTCTAAAGCTTGGCTTAATGTTTGACAAGCAGTAAGATATAAGCCACTAGCCTGAAGTGCCAAACTCTGATTAATTAAGCTACCAACTATACCATTAGAATGTTTTAATTTGCGGTAAATATCGTAAGCTGATTTCCATGTTTGCAGTGCGGCTTGAGGTTGTCCTTGGTTTAACTGTTCAAATCCTTGTTCATTCAGAATCTGTGCTTGGGATAATTCAAAAATTGCAGAAGATTGAGCTTCCGCTTGTACGTGACACCAAATTATCAGCAGCATTAAGGATAGCCCTAAAATTACCGATTTTAAAACAGGCGGTAATTGATTGAAAAATAAACTCCGTTTTCTTGCCATGTTCTTAAATCTGAATTTGTATTAACTTCAATCAAAGGAATTCCCCAATCAAGGCTTGCACTCAAGCGATCGGCTAATTGATACCGTATTCCGATCCCTATAGATGCTAATGTACTTGTAGATACTGGAATAGCAGTATCTCGATCGGCATTTTTATTCCAAGAGGTTCCCATATCAAAAAAAGGAATCAGCTCTAATTGTTCAGTATCTGTTCTCCAAATAGGAATAAGAACTTGGGTAGAAAGTAAAAATCCGTTGTCAGTCAAAAACGTATCCTGTCGATAACCTCGCACTGAACTTGTACCACCCAAACCAAATTGTTCTAATGTCACAAGAGCTTGATCTGCAAACTGAATATCTGTTCTGACTAACAAGGATGTACCATTTCTCGCTAAACGTCGTAACCATGCAACTTGTCCGCGCCAAGAAAGAAAGCGACTATCAGGAGCAGATTTATTAATGGTGGCATCAATTGCACCAACGCCTAAACTGAGTTGAGATCGTGCTACTAATGCTCCTTGTCTATGACGCTGTGTCCATTCTTGAAAAAATCTAATGGACGAAATTCGTGTTCGCCCCCTAGAATCTGCCCCAACGCTCAATGGGAAAGGGCTGTTGAGTAAAGAGGATTCGCTCTCTAGCCGGGAAGCTGTCAATCCTAAAGCAAACTCTTGAGTTGAATCGGAATTGGCTTGTTGTAGTATTGGCTGGCGGAAAGTCACTTCGTAAGCACGGGCACTAGAAAGAATATCTAGTCTGCTAAATGGACGTTCAACAACATTGGCTGAAGAATTTGCATAGAAAAATTGCACAGTCCCATTTTGGGGATTAATGGGTATGGAGTAACTAGTTGTCAGAGTATTACTGCCATCAGTATTTCTGTATCCTATACTCAGGCGATCTCCCAGACCAAATAGATTAGCATTACTTAGCTCAACTCGTCGCTGAAAAGTGCCAATGGCAGGTGAGCGAGAGTTGTCTAAGACAGCCTCAATTTTAAAAGGTTGACGTGGCTTGACAGTGATATTTAAAACAGAAGTATTTAATTGAGAACCTTTATCTACAACTGCGGAAATCTTTGCAATCAAAGGATCTGTTTGCAGTAGTTGTAAACCTATCAATAAATGTTTACTATTAAATACTTTAGTTGTATTTGTTCGTAAGCGCTCACGAATATAGTTTTGTAATCGTGCGCTACCTACAATGCTTATTTGCTCCAACTTGCCTTCAACAATTTGAATAGTAACTATTCCCTTGCTAATTGGAATTACTTGATTTTCAATTACTGGAAAGAAAGCCCCAGAAGTTACATATCCTTGTTGAATATATAAATTTGTAACTGCTGTGCGAGCCTCAAGTAATTCTGAAAACGTAATTTCTCTATTTGTGTAAGAAGCAACTACTGACTCTAGCTTTTGAGTTGATAAGACAGTGTTGCCTTTGAATACGAATCTTTCAACTTGAATTCTTTCTCGGTTTCCTTTGGGAATCTCAGGCGTAGGCATTAAAGAAGGAGGTTGTAATTCTTGTTGTGGTTCTTCCATAAAAGAAGGAATTTGCGGACTTTGAGGAATTGTTGGTATCTGCTGTGTAAAGAATCTTGGAGCTAGCATCCGTGCTAAAACTGGTTCAGTTATCGATATTGAAGCTGCTATGAAAAAAGTTCCTCCGAATACATTCAGGTAAGAAATTTTAGGCATGACAATTTTTTTCCTGTAGAAGCGACTTTCACGGAATTTTCTATCTTTATAAAAAATGGCTAAATTTTTGATTTTTATTATCTAAAATATTTCAATAAACAGAAACTTTGCTTCAATGCTATTTATATTGTATTACTAAAATTTTTGATAAGTATGGCAAGGTGGATCTGATAAAGAACCATAAGAAACCACGTCTTTTGGCGTAGTTGTAAAACTTACCGTACCATCTCCATTGTCTTTCCATCCTTGTGCTTCCACATATTCTTGAGTTGCTTGGGTTTGTATTAGCTGTTGTGATTGTTTGGCGAAAATAGGTTGTTGCTCATTTCTCCAGCCATAATTGCTGTTAAGGGGATCTCTGGGGCTTGGTGGAATACCGCCAGATCCTCTGTTCACAAACTCGTTAGATCCTTGACTCGATTGTGTAGAGCAGACCTGAGCAACTGGAGGAATATTAATTGCTGGTAGAACTATCGCTGCTCTAGTGAAATCCAATTCTAAGGTATTGATTTGAACTATACCGTCAATTCCTTTGTCTGAGCTAGCTGTAATTTTGCTATCAAAAGTAGGAAAGAACCCTTGTGTATTGATTGTGATATTACCACCCCGTCCCTCAAAGGCATTAGCGGTGATACTACTCTTTTCTAAAAGAGCTAGTGTTTCTGCATTGAAAGTAATGTTACCACCGTTGCCCTTGGTTCCTTGCTGTCCAGCAGTTGCAGAGATAATACCATTGCGTAATAAAACATTATTTACATTGAAAATAATGTTACCACCCTCACCAACGGCAGTCGTTGCAGTAACACCTCCATTATTTGTAATATTGAGGTCTTTACCTTTAATTTCAAGGGTTCCTGCGTTACCCAATCCATCATTTTTAACACTAACTAAGGCATTATTAGCAATAGTTAACTGCCTACTATTAATATTTATTTTACCTGCATCTCCAGTAGGAGTTGCAGGTACTCTATTAAATCTAACTCTCAAGCTATTATCCAAAATCTCTGCTGATGAATTTATAAAACTAGGAAGTTTTGAATTTGAGTCTATTTCCGAAATTTCTATGGAGTCAGAAGCTTTAATAGTGAGATTTCCAGCGTTTCCAAACGAGAGTGTGCTTGTAGATATACCTCCGCCATTTCTAACCAGTAGCTTTGAGGTATTAATTTCTAAGCTACCAGCGTTACCACTTCCAAAGGTAGCTGCATTAATTGTACTAGAACCGACGATAGGCGATCTACCTATAATGTCTATAGTGTTATTTGCATTTATTAAAACATTACCTCCTTTACCATTATTAAAAGTTGTAGATCCTAAACTGCTTCCATCCTCAAGTCTAATGTTTTCTGTCATTAAGTTTAAATTACCAGCACTACCAAATGAACTAGAAGCTGTAGTTATATTTCCCCCATCTTCTAAGGTTAAATTTTTGATTACACCAGTGATGTTTCCACCATTTCCATAATTGACATAACTAAAAGTATTTATAGCACCCAAGCCAAATTGATTAACATCAGATGGAAGAGAGCCAGTTATTTTTAAATAATCATTAGCATTGATTTTGATATTACCGCCTGGAGCATTATTAAAAGTAGTAGTAGCTATCTGCGCTCCTCTAATATTTATTTTATTTGAATTAAGTTCAATATCTTCTCCAGGCGTATTTCCAAAGTTGCTACTATAAATACCGCTAATACCAAATTCTGATGCATCTTTCACCTCTAAATTTTCAGAGTTAATGCTAATTCTCCCATTTTCTTTAGAGCCATGATTTTGGCTATAGATTAAGGAACCATTTAATACTTTTACATTGCTTCCCTGAATATTAATAGTATTGCCTTGACCTTCTATACTATTAATATAAACTAAAGCGGTTTTTAAAAAACTTATATCTCTAAAACTTAAAACATTTTCATAGTTGAAAAACAAACTATTATTTTCTGACTTAATATTTACTTCCCCTTGCTCTATACTTCCTAACTCAATTTTTCCATTTTTTGCACTAATAACCCCTCCATCTAATAATATATCTCCTCCTATCAAAGCTAGGGTATTTCCAGGCTTGACTTGTAAGCCAGTAGAAATTATACTTGCATCAATAGGGGATCTCAAACTAGAGTTATTAATGGGAAAGCCATTCCCTTGTACATTAATTGCTCCAGGATTCCCATAAAATTGTAATCCAACAGGTACATTTAATGTTAGCAAAGAAGGATATTGAGGTTTTTTAGCACTAAACTCAATGCCATCAGCAAACTTAATACTATTTGCTGTAGTTGCTAAAAAAGAACCACCAATATTTAATCGAGCATTTACTCCAAAAATAATTCCATTTGGATTAATTAAAAATAAGTTAGCTGTTCCATTAGATGTTATAAGCCCATCAATATTAGAAACTAATCCACCAGTCACTCTACTAATAATATTTTTGATATTTAAATCGTTATTAAATATAGCTATATTTTCGCTAGGTAGAGAAAAGTCTTGAAAACTATGAAAAAGATTGTTTCCTGCTTGAGTACCGCCTTCAATAATTCTATTCCTTTCTTCTATTTTTATATAAGTGTTATTAGGTAAAGTATTATCTGGAGTAATTTCAGCTTCCGATGGAAAAATTGAAAAAATGCTTGAACAGGAAAAAACAACTGTAATTAAAAATGTCTTAATGATAGTATTCATAGAGTTTTGGTCTTTTTAAATAAAGACGTAAGTAAGTTTTAATTTATAGATAAAAGTAGCTTTTAGATATGCGTTAAAAACATCTCTAAAAGCATTTCCTAATAAAGTTTAAATAACTTTTATTTACAGACTCAATCAGCTTACTTCACAGCTATTTAAGATGCTATGCTGCTTCTATCTTGTCTGTGTCTTGAAGAACATAATCAATTACTTTAAATATTGCCTGTACTTTACGGGTGCGCCATTCGTCAACTAAGTTTTCCACTTGTTTCGCAGGCATTCGCCGCATCATTGCTTCATAAAGGTAGGCAGCATGTCCTGTTTCATCTTTAGCAATACTTAACATCCCTAGTTTTAAGTTACGATTGTGACGATCATCATCAGGTAATACATTTGCCATTCGCATATAATCTTTACCGGCATCCAACTCCATAATATAGGTACTTGCCATAAAAACATCCCAGGCAATCATGGCAGGGCTAAGTTGTTCTTTGCTATAACCTTCATAGTAGGCGGCAAAGAGAGGACTACGCCCTTGCTTTGATTGACTTTTTGATGCAGTTTTTGTCTCTGAATTTATGATATTTTTGTCTATCCGCTTTAACGCATGAGCAAAAATTTGACTATGCTTAGTTTCATCCAATGCGTGTTTTTCCAATTTTTCAGCCAGCCATGTATCGCCTTCACTAGCTGCACGCTCACTAAGTGCAGAGAGAAATCCAACGGAACCAGCTTCTGAGAGATGTAAACCCTTAAGTACAATAGGGCGAGTTTTAGAGTCGCGGATCTGGGAAGCAGTATAGTAAGCAACAGCTCCTGAACTTGCTAAATGCATGAGATAAGTCAATAAATTCATAAAATATTCCGGCTAAACTTTGTAAGCTATATTTCTTATAATATTGCTTTAAGTAGATTTTTAAAGATTTTTTATATGGAGTTTCATGATTTAATCGAGAACTTTAAATCCTTCAGATTCTTGGTATTGGGGAATTGGTAAGATTAGTAGTAGCTTTGGCTAATTCTTATTGATAGACAGGGTACCACCAAAAGCTTCAAAGCATTCCACAATGATAGTGAACGTAATATTGTTGTAAGCCTTGTTCCTGTATTGTCTATCCCCTAGAAAGTTAAAACTTAATTTTTTTACAATATAAAACTCTCATTAGAGAAAAATGTTAGCAAGTGAAAATCGTGATTATAATATTGAACTTAAGTTGTTGGGGAGTAAATATCGAATTACATAAAACGTCAATCTTTGATTGAACAAGGGTTTTGCCCAGTATTAAGCTTTAAAGTCTTGAGAAAACGCGATTAACTCTCAGCAGTACCCCAAAAAGGCATATCTGCTGTGAGACTTATGCCTTAAGCAGGATGACATTCAGCGTCAGCAACGGTGGAAGTGATGGCTGTCGAAGTAGCAGAAGATTTGGACAGGAGGAGCAGCAGGGCAAACGCATCTAAAGTATAATAATCCTCTAATAGCAAGAGTTTCGGCGTTTTTTGAATTAGCCTATTTTTCGTCAAGATCCTTATCCAGCAGGGGTTTCAGAAATACCGTGCGTTCGCCCTGGGAGGAGCGGAGCGATCGCTTTCTAGTGCGATCGCTTCCATCGGGCGCTTGAGCTATCGCCACCAGAAAGTGCGCTTAGTCCATCGCCACCAGGCATAGGTAATTCAGTACAATCTTGAGTAGAGCCGGAGTTTTGAGTGGAGAAGGGAATTGAGCCAAAGTTCGACTGCACCAAGCCGCAAACTTCAGATTACGATCATAACAGTAGGTTCAAGGGGAGACTTGCAACCATACTGCGCTTTGGGTATTGGGTTAAAACGTGCGGGGCATAAGGTGAAGGTAGCAGCGCATGAAAACTTTGAGTCGTTTGTGAGAAAGTTCGATTTAGAGTTTGCACCGATCGCTGGCAATATGGAAGAGTTTCTGCAATCAAAACAAGGGCAGCGATTGATTGCGGGAGAAAAATTGAAAAAAGAAGAGAGAGATAAGCTTTTACTTGAACAGTTGGAATCAGCTTGGGCAGCGTCTATTGGGAGTGAGGTAATTATTTATACGCCTTTAGCTACCTTTGGATATCACATTGCAGAGAAATTAGGCGTACCTTGCTTTTTCGCATCAGTTATGCCGTTGACTCCCACAGGGATGTTTGGGTTTTTAAGATTTGGTCAGAGAACTAAAAACCCAATAAAGAAAGCAATCAACTATGGCAGCTACTTGCTAATAGAGTTTTTGCACTGGCAAAGATATCGTCCACTGCTCAATCACTTCAGAACAGAAACTTTGAAATTGCCGCCTTTGCCATATTTAGGTAGACGCTTTAGACAAAAAGCTCCGGCGAATGTATCACGAATCCCGGTACTGTATGGATTTAGTTCACACGTAATCCCAAAACCAAAAGACTGGCCGCATTGGGCGTATGTGACTGGTTTTTGGTTTATTGATCAAGCCTCCGACTACGAGCCACCCCTGGAACTAGAGGATTTTCTTGGACGAAAGCAATTACCTTTGTGTTTTGGATTTGGCAGTATGACTATGCCCAATCCAGAATATCTCACACACTATATTGTGGAAGCCTTAAAAAAAACGCATCAAGGCGGCATCATCTTGTCAGGCTGGGGGAACGTTGGAAGAACAGTGAATATAAAAGATTCACTACGAGTGTTTGTGATCAAGGAAGTTCCGCATGATTGGTTATTTCCTCAAGTGCCAGCAGTAGTACATCACGGAGGAGCTAGTACAACGGCGGCGGTGTTACGTGCAGGGATACCCTCAATCACAGTACCCTTTTTTGCAGATCAGCCGATTTGGGGCGAAAAGCTAAACCGATTGGGAGTTAGCCCACAACCAATACCGTACCATAAGGTATCAGACAAAACTTTAGCAGCAGCGATTGAAGTCGTACTGCATGATGAGGGAATGCGCTTAAAAGCCCAGGATTTGGGCCAGAAGTTAAGGGGTGAAGATGGTGTGGCAAATGCTGTAGAAGCATTCCATCGGCATTTGGGTTTGATTGGGTAAGTTACTATTTGGGTGAGTTCGCGTAGCGTCTCTGAAAAGAGAAGGCAAGCTCTTGAGCAGGGGTGCAGAGGGGAAGGCACTCCTCTGCCCAAGAGCTTTTAAAGGCGAAGAGATGTTTTAACCGAACAGTATTGAGGGGACTCCAGGTTTAGAGGGTTCTCTGTTTAATGTGTTTTATATTTGGTAGTGCTTTAAGACTGCAAAATATAAAAAGTAATGAAAAACCCCAGCCTATTTGAAGGATGGGGGTATAAATAAAACTCTATTTTCATGATGACACAACTCAATATTGCTACGAGCCAATTTGTCCTGGAGGTAGCACGATGAACAAACTACCATCCAGACGCAAGAAAGCTACCTCTGCGGCATCTGGTGAACCAAAGCCAGTAATTGACCCTGCTCCCGAAAATACTTCTGGGCAAGATAACCCAGCCTCAGCAACGATTACGGTGACTGCTGTTGAAATAAGAGAGTTGACAGAGGAAGAACAAAGCTTACGCCTTCATTTAGAGCGCCGTGTGGAACGTGCATTTTTGTCAGCGGGTCAGGCGCTGATGGAGTTGAGGGACAAACGGCTGTACCGTTCCACGCACCGTACTTTTGAGGAGTATTGCCGAGAGCGCTTCAATTATAGTCGTGATGCGGCTTACTTGAAGATTTCGGCGACTGTGGTTTATGAGAATCTTCAAAAGTTTTTGCCGACCAATGGTCGGCAAATTCCAATGCCGACCAACGAACGACAATTGCGTTTTTTGGCGAAAGCAGAGTTGGAACCGGCTGTGCAAGCGGATGTATGGCAACAGGCAGTAGAGCAAGCTGGCAATAAGATTCCATCTGGTCGCATAGTGAAAGATGTTGTGGATAGGATACGTGAAAGGACGAAAGTACCCAATCCTCACCACGTTGGGGAGATATGCGTTTTCTTGCCAAAGGATAACCCAGACTTGAGAGGTAAAGCGGGTTATTGGGGCGTGGTAA